>JASLJB010000035.1 GCA_030152605.1 Acinetobacter sp.
TGTTTTTAATATTTCAGTGAGTTTTTCACTATTCATTGCAAAGACCTCTCGTAGGAGCGACGCTGTAAAAACTGTCTATTTTACTCAACTCATCGCAACAATACATTAATAAGTACAAATATAATCGATAAAAAAGAGGTCATAGGACCTCTTTTCAACATTAGCACAAGTTTCGTTTAAGGTTGTAGCAGCACTGCACTGTTTTGCATTTCACGATGACGATGTAACTGTCTTTTTATCTTATCGATCATCTTCTTGATTGAAGTATACATATCATCAGCTGAAGCCTGTGCAAACAGCTCCACCCCCGGTAAACGAATAATGGCTTCTGCGATATGATTTTCGCTGCCTTTTTTCGATCGCTTATCCACTTGATGATCTTTACTGAGCTTGATCTGCATACTATTCACTTGATCCACATGCATGATCATTTGCTCAAACTTCAATCGGATGTTTTCTTCAATCGCTGGAGTAATTGTTAAATGATGCCCACGAATTGTAATTTGCATAATTTATCCCTCTCCTCTACGAGGCTTGACCAGCTCTAGCCAAAATGACCTCCAGGACATGAAGCAGTTCAAACATGTGCTGAACGATGTCGTGGACATCACTTTATGCTCCCTAACCAGATTCACTATTTCGTCATAATGAAGCTCTAGAATAGCCACACTTTAAAATTCAGATCAAGACTTTTCGATCTGAGGATGAGGGAATATGTAACGATTCGCGATATTTCGCGACCGTCCTTCTGGCAACATTGACGCCATCTTTTTCCAACAAACTTGCAATACGATTATCCGACAGTGGCTTCTGTGGGTTTTCTTCTGCGATCAGTTTTTTGATCTTGGCTCGAATCGCAGTAGAAGACACCTCCCCGCCTGTGGTGCTGCTGACATGGCTGGAAAAAAAGTACTTCAATTCAAACAAGCCACGCGGCGTGAGTAGGTATTTATTGGTGGTCACCCGCGATACCGTTGATTCATGTAACTCAACTTCTTCCGCGACTTCTCTGAGCACCAACGGATGCATCCCCTCGGCACCGATCTCCAAAAAACGTCGTTGATGCTGCACGATACAGGTCGCGACTTTTAACAGTGTTTTATGTCGCTCGTCGATACTTTTAATAAAGTTTTTCGCATCTAGCATCTGGTGACGTAAGTATTGATTTTCTTCACTCTGATCTGCACGACGGATCATACTGGCATAGAAACTATTCACGCGCAGTTTTGGAACAATGTCAGGATTAAGCTGCACATGCCAAGTGTCATTTTTCTGAGAAACCACCACATCTGGAATTTGATAGTCCATCTCTTTGCTTTCAAACGCCATCCCTGGATAGGCGGTCAAGGTTTTCAGTAACTCCACTGCCGCTTTGAGTTGCTCTGTGCTTAAACCACTCTGACGTAACAACTTATTCAAATCATTCGCGATAAAAAGCTCATAATGTTTGAGCAAAGTCATGGCATCTTGTCGACTTTGCAACTGTTCGGACAAGTTATCTAATTGTAAATACAAACACTCCGGCAGATTCCGCGCACCCACACCAACGGGATCTAAGTGCTGCACATGCTTTAACACCACCAGCACTTCATCGAGCTCGATCTCCTCCTCATAATCCATTTGTGCAAGTAAATGCTGAACTGACTCTAATATTTCAGTCACTTGCGCATCCAAGAAGCCTTTTTCATCCAAAGCATCCACGATGCAATAAGCAATCAACTTATCGACTGCGCTAAAGTTCAATAGATTGATTTGACTGAGTAAATGTTCTTTGAGGCTATCTTGTCCCTGACGATTATCTTCACGTTCCTCAAACTCGGGGCGCTCCAAACTGGTGGATTGATGGGTATAAACATCATCCCACTCGGTATCGACAGGAAGCTCGTTGGGCAAATGATCGGCATTGAGAGAATCTGAAAGTTCACGTTCAGATTGTTCTTGTTGAATTTGTTCTAGACTGTCTGCTGCTTGCTCTTCTTCGACCTGCTCTAACAAGGGATTGGCTTCAAGTTGTGCCTGAATTTCTTGCTCAAGTTCCAAACTAGAGAGTTGTAATAGTCGGATGGCCTGTTGCAATTGCGGCGTTAGCGATAAAGAGTTTGCAACTTTTAGTCCAACCGATAGCTTCATAACCAATCCTTTTTCATTATAAATACGGCAAGCAATAAATATGCCTAAGACCTGTTTATAGCATAAGAAAATCACGCCTGATATGGTACATGCTGATTTTTTTCGTAAAAAAACACATAAAAAATATTAAGCTACTATGTTTTATTCTCCCCCATATTTCACAGGGTTCTCTTGACTTCATTCTGTGAAGCGTTCTAAGTTGAATCAATTTTATGATTGACTATCAAATTTATAAATAGATTGTGATTCTCTATAAGCAGAAATAAATAGCAATGAGACAATTTAATGTGTTTATTTGAAATAGAATACAGCGTTCACAACAGAAAAATTAGCATCGACGTTGTGAATAATATTTAGAATTTTTAACCTATGTTGATGCTTAACACAGGTATAAAATCAGTCATGTATGAAGGATCATACCGCGACAAAGCAAGTACAAAGCCCCTAAATAATGGGTAAAAATCGGATGACGATTAGGTTGCCAATATATACAAAAATGGAGTCTTCATGATGAAGCAATTATCTCAAGTACGACAATCTACAACTCAAAACGCGACACACTCACGCTTTACACAAGTCCTCATGAGCGGCTTGGTTGTTTTAACGGCGAGTGGCTTTATTTCACAAGTTCAAGCAGCTGATACGCTCGCAAAAATCAAAAAATCTGGCAAAGTGATTATTGGCTATCGTGAATCCTCTGACCCCATTTCCTATGTCAATGCGGGTAAACCAATGGGTTATGCAGTTGATATCTGTAATAACTTCGCCAATGAGCTGAAAAAAGATTTGAAAATGCCAAATCTCAAGGTTGAGTATAAGGCAGTCACCTCTTCGACCCGTATCCCAGAAATGCTCGCAGGCAATATCGACATGGAATGCGGCACCACCACCAACTCGATCCAACGTCAACAGCAGGTCAGTTTCTCAACCAACTATTATGCAACTGAAGTACGCATGGTGGTCAAAGCCAATGCCAACATCAAAAGTATTGGCGATTTAAACGCTAAGGCTGTGGTCACCACCCAAGGTACAACCTCCGACAAATACATCAAAATGAATGAAAAAGGCCAAAACATTAAAGTCAATAATGTCTACGGCAAAGACCATTCAGACTCGTTTGCGATGGTGGCTTCAGGACGTGCTGCAGCATTTGTGATGGATGACAATATTCTTGCTGGGCTTATCGCCAAATCCTCCAACCCTAAAGATTTTAAAATTGTTGGACCCGTTTTATCCTCTGAACCTTACGGCATTATGATTCCTAAAAACGATCCTGCTTACAAAGCCATCGCAGATCGCGTCGTTACAGGTATGTGGAAAAATGGACAAATGGCCACGCTGTATAAAAAATGGTTCCAATCTCCAATCGCACCTAAAAACATCAATCTGAATATGCCGATGAGTGCTTCATATCTAAAACTGAAAGCCAGTCCAAACGATACCGGTATTAAATAATCTATTTTCAAACGCACATTTTACTGGTCTAAACATCGACCTAGGATGATTTACCGATGGCCTAGATCAGTAAAATTATTATGACCCGCTTATGACAAGGAGCGCACATGTCTGTTGGCTCATTGAATTGGACTGCGTACTGTCTACCCTCAAACGAATATAGCTTAGATAAAGCTGGATGGGCCGAAACCATCTGCCAAAGTATTGGTGGAGCGAGTTATTCCCCTGTTGCGGATGCGCCGACTTGGCTACAGATGCTCGGAACAGGGGTCTGGACCATGCTCTGGACGTCGATTGCAGCATTTTTCGTCGCCTTTATTTTAGGTTCCTTAATTGGAATCATGCGTACGCTCCCAAATAAATTTCTCGCAACGATTGCCACATGTTATGTCGAGCTATTTCGAAATATCCCATTGATCGTACAATTATTTTTTTGGGCATTTGTTTTCCCTACCCTGCTTCCTTTGAGTATGAGCACGGGCAGTGGCGAAATGGTTCCCGGTGGATTTTGGCAAAACATCTTAAACAATAATCCCGCAGTGATCGGCGTATTCGCATTGGGACTTTATACTGCGGCACGGATTGCAGAACAAATTCGTGCTGGGATTAGTACGGTTTCCCAAGGCCAAAAAAATGCGGCCTATGCGATCGGACTCACCCAACAACAAAGCTATCGCTATGTGATTTTGCCGGTGGCTTATCGAATCGTTTGGCCTACACTGACCTCTGAAGCGATGAACGTGTTTAAGAACTCGGCCGTGCTATATGCCCTTAGCGTGCTTAACTTTTTCGCTTATACCAAAACCATGCGCGAGGAAACTTCGCAAGATATCATTATTCTGGTCCTTTCAACGCCGGTGTATTTGATCATTACCTATAGCATCAAATTCATCATGGCATGGATTGAAAAACGTTTGTCCGTTCCTGGACTTGGCTCAGGAGGGAAATAAACATGGATTTTAGTGTCTTACAAAACCCAGATGTCGTTGAGACCCTGTTAAAAGGCTTTCAATTCACCGTGACGGTCACGATCCTCTCTATTTTGGGCGGTATTCTGATTGGAACACCATTGGCAATGATGCGCCTGTCCAATCATAAAGTTGCCAGCGGTTTTGCCAAGTTCTATGTTGATTTTTTCCGCGGTGTTCCGCTGATTCAAGTCATTTTTATTTTCTACTTTTTATTGCCTAAATTTTTTGATTTTCAATCAGATACATACTATGGACCGCTGTTTTCAAGTATTGTGACTTTTGCTATTTTTGAAGCTGCATTCTTTTCCGAAATCGTCCGCTCCGGTATTCAGTCTGTATCCAAAGGCCAAGTCAATGCGGGTTATGCATTGGGCTTCACCTATGGACAGACCATGGCAAATGTCATCTTACCGCAAGCATTTCGTAACATGCTGCCGATTCTACTGACGCAATCGATTGTGCTATTTCAAGACGTTTCACTTGTCTATGTGATCAGTGCACCCGATTTCCTCGGCAATGCCAATACCCTTGCCAACACCTACGGTTCAGAAACCAAAGCAACATTCTATCTCGCTGTTGCCGTGGTTTATTTCTGTATTTCTTTTGCGCTTTCACGCTTGGTGAAACGCTTAAATCAAAAAATAGCAATAATACGTTAATTGGAGAATCAGGATGCCCATGATTGAAATACAAAAAGTCTCAAAATGGTATGGGGATTTTCAAGTCTTGGATGACTGTAGTACCGCGATCAATCAAGGTGAAGTTGTGGTGGTCTGTGGGCCATCAGGCTCGGGGAAATCGACCTTAATCAAAACTGTAAATGCACTTGAACCCTTTCAGGAAGGCAATATCGTTGTTGATGGGACTGCACTCAAAGACTCAAAAACAGATTTAGCTAAATTTCGCTCTCGCGTCGGCATGGTCTTTCAACATTTCGAGTTGTTTCCACACATGACCGTATTGGATAATCTCACGATTGGACAAATTAAGGTCCTCAAGCGTTCCAGCTCAGATGCCAAGAAAAAAGCATTGCAGTTTTTAGATCGCGTAGGTTTATCTGCGCACAAAGATAAATTTCCGGGTCAACTTTCCGGTGGACAACAGCAACGCGTTGCGATCGCACGCGGCTTATGCATGGATCCGGTGTGCATGTTATTTGATGAACCCACATCAGCACTTGATCCCGAAATGGTGGGTGAGGTACTTGAAGTCATGAGCCAATTGGCCAAAGAAGGCATGACCATGATGTGTGTTACCCATGAAATGGGCTTTGCACGTAAAGTATCTGACCGCGTCATCTTTATGGATCAAGGTAAAATTTTAGAAGATTGTTCTACACATGAGTTCTTTGACAATTTAACTGCCCGTCATGAACGTACTCAATTGTTCTTAGAAAAAATTTCAATCATGCATTAATTTCCGCCCACCGACTAAACTGTAGTGGTCGTCGGTGGGCATCTCTTGTTTCAACAACATAAATATCATAGCAACATCCAATTTCTTTCGCGCTTGCAACTTCAAACAATATCCACCTATCAGAAAAAATCAAACTGTCACCCAAGTTTCAGATGTTTGGCTGAATGACATTATTTAAGCCATTAATTTTTATTACTTATTTTACATCACTTATAAAATATTATTTTCGGCAAAGAATATAAGACTTCTATGTTTGCTCAACATTCTCACACTTACTAACATAAGTTCCCGACACTGTTTGCTGTGGTTGATTGCATTGCCTATTTCTAAAAAAACCTTTTTCGACTCATATTTGGCTCTATTTAAGCACAGTAGATTGCACCAACTTGGTGGTATTTTCATCCTGTGCCAATCCCTCGTCGCTTGTTCTACTTCCCCAAGTTCAGCACCTCAACAGCCGCCTCTTACCCAACATCCAACCATGCGTCCTCATCAAAACTTGTTTCGCATCACCCAACTCAGCACTGCATTACAAAGTGCTTATGCTGTACCCGCACATATTGCGCGACGACTTTCCCCACTGATCATCCAAAGCGCAGATCTTCATGGGATCTCGCCGTATCTTTTAGCCGCCGTTATTCACCAAGAGTCAAGTTATCAAAGTCAAGCCACATCACCAGCAGGCGCGATTGGTCTCACCCAGGTCATCCCAAAATATTGGAAAAGCCAATGTCCCGGCAATCTTTACGATGAGACACTAAATATTCAATGTGGTACACGTATTTTGTCAACCTACAAAAAAACTGCTGGCAACTGGCCGAAAACATTGGCTTATTATAATGTTGGACCTACGGGCTATCACTCAAATACGAGAATGAGAAAACAAGGTGAAAAATATGCACGCTCTGTTGAACAACATCATCAAAGTCTAATCAATAGCATAGAGTTTCAACCTCTATCTGAACAGCAAGTAGTAAATCTAGCGTTACCGCAGCACTCAACTGAGTTTGAAGATCAACCGCCATAAACCCAAACCTCCCCCACCCACACAAATCCCACGCATAAAAAAATCCCCCGACTACGCAAGTCGGGGGATTTTCGAATAATGAGCTGGCGATGACTTACTCTCACATGGGTAACCCCACACTACCATCAGCGCGAAGAGGTTTCACTTCTGAGTTCGGGAAGGGATCAGGTGGTTCACT
>JASLJB010000039.1 GCA_030152605.1 Acinetobacter sp.
TGAAAATAACCACAGATCATGGCGATACAGGCCAGTCCACATTCGGCGGCCTCGGTTTGTAACAGCAGTGGCACACGTGAACGAAAGTCAAATTGAAGTCGGTCGAGTAAGTCCTTGATTTGATCTCTAGTCATGTTGAGCCTCTTTAAGACTGTTGGACATGTCATAAAAGGGTGAAAAGATCCATTGATAAATACGCCGCGTTTCTAAAAATATGCTGGCTTCGGCTTTCATGCCTGAGGCCAACCTGAGTTTTTCGTCGTGCCATTGAATTTGATTGTGTTTGGGCAAGATGGTGACTTTATAAAAGGCGGCATCGTTATTCTTGGGCGCGCTGCCATAGCGGCTGAGTTCATTTTGACTGGCGGGGACTTTGGAGATCTGGTGGATTTTCCCCGCAAACTGACCAAATTTTTCATAAGGAAAGGCGTGGTAGCGCAAGTTGACTGCATCGCCGACATGGATATAGGGAATACTGGCATTCGGTAGCCATAGCAGTACGGCAAACTCGGTATTTCGATCGGGTGATAACTGAATCAGGCTGTCACTGTTGCTGACTTCCTGACCGGCACTGACGCTGATATTTTCCACGATGCCGGACTGTGGTGCTTTGATCAGCAGTTCATCACTGGCATTGAGGTCGGACTGCTGTCGCAGTAAATCTTGGGATTGGACTTGGTATTGCAGCATTTGCGCTTTAAATTCAGTTTGTCTCAGCGCCCGTTCTTTTTCGACTTCATTGATTTGCGCGGACTGTTGGATGACTTGGCTGTATAGCGTATCGACTGCATTTTGGCGTTCATAGTAGACATAGCGGAGTTGATTGACTTGCTCACGGTTGACTAAACCGCGCTTTAAATAGATCGCATAATCATCGGCGGTTTTTTTCATGTCGGCCAGACCCTTCTGTGCCGCAAAATAACGCTGAATAGTATGCTGTTGGGCCCGACGTTGGTTGTCGAGTTGGGTATTTAAGCTGGCCAGTGCAGTGATATTGTTGGCTTTTAAGCTGATTTTAAATTGCTCGATATCTTGCAGTTGTTGTTCTATATGCGCGATGGCTTTTTGGCTGACATTGCCGTTCTCGGTGCTGCGGCTGACATCGAGTTTAAACAGTACTTGGCCTTTTTTTACATGCTGCCCGACGCGGGCAAGGCTCTCGACGATTGCGCCGGGTTGCGGGGCGAGCAAGGTATTCGGCAGCGGCGAGGAGATGACTTCACCTTGTACACTGATGCGGCGGGTGAACTGCGCGCTAAAAATAAAAATCAGCGTCAGCACCGTGATCAGGCTTGCCGCTGCGATCCAGTAGCTGCTTGAGATCTCTGAAATCAGAACAGCATCGCCCAAGCCATGCTTTTTATTTGCATCGATAAAGTCTTGTCTAAAGATTTTGTTCGGGGAATTCTGCGAGGCCATAAAGGTAAAATCAGTTGTGCGTGATTTAAGCCAAAATTACCGCGCAGCGCATGTTGCATGCTGTAAGTTTTTCGGACCAGGTCTGCGGTGTTTCTGCAAGCTCTGTATGGGTTCGTAATAAAGCCCCAACAGGCTGTTGAGGCTTTTCAGTGCAGTTCATCCGGTGAACTGCACATACTAATCTTGGATTTAATTTTAAGTCCAAGAAAGTCTTCAAAAAACTTATGATTGTGCGGTGAGGGCAGAGATCAGAGCGGAACCAAACGCTTGTGTCAGTTTTAAACTTAAACTCACAGCACCTTCACCAAAGGCTTTACCTACGGATGAGCCCACATCTTTACTGCCAAACTGTTCACCGATTGAACCACCAATTGAACCGCCGATTGAGCCGGCAACCTGTCCTGCGATGCTACCGAAGGCATCCGATAACACGCCTGCACCTGAAACCTGTTGGACTTGTTCTACATTTAACTCTTTCATAAATCACATACTCTCCATAGCCGTGGTCAAAGCAAATTTCAAAGATTGAAATCAAGCTTGAGTTAAAATTAACCTTAATTTTTTCGTGCTAAAAGTGATAAAAATAGAACAAGTTTATTCAGGTTTTGTGCGGGCTGAGGCCTTAGTTAACTAAAACAGTTGCTTATATTTAGATCAATTTTTGTTTATATTTATTTTTCATTTCATTTATATTTTTAATTTTGAATGGCGATTAAAAAGCTTGAAGACTTAAGACCAATGGATGGGTCAATGCGCGTTGCACCAGACACGGCGTGCAACGCGTTAAACCGCTTAAGTGACTGTTGTCGGCAGCGCCTAGCCTTCGCGATTGGCTTTTTCAGTGAGACCCGACAGGCCTTGGCGACGTGCCAATTCATCTAATACGATTTGCGGTTCGATATCAAAGTAGCCCAGCATCACGATGCTGTGAAACCAGAGATCAGCCACTTCATAGATCAGGTCATTTTTATGATCGGCGATTTTTTCATGCTGATATTCTTTGGCTGCGATGATCATCTCGACACTTTCTTCACCGACTTTTTCCAAGATCTTGTTCAGACCCTTGTGATACAGCGATGCCACATAGGAGGAGTCAGGGTTGGCGCCTTTACGCTCCGCCATCATCTGACCTAAATAGCTCAAGACTTCAACCGCTTCTGCCTGTGCAGTAGAGCTTTGCATGGCGAGGGTATGTGGATTGCTCGATTTCTCAGCATAAATCTGCGCTGGGTCTTTGATCTGTGCATCGACGATTTCCCAACCTTGCGGGGTCAGTTTGCGATAGAAGCAAGATTGACGACCGGTATGACAGGCAATCCCGCCGTGTTGTTCGATCTTGAGCACGATCACATCAGCATCACAGTCCAAACGAATTTCATGTACGGTTTGAAAGTGGCCGGATTCTTCACCTTTGTGCCAGAGTTTTTGACGTGAACGTGAGAAATACACCGCTTGTTTTTTTTCTGCAGTGCGTGCCAAGGCTTCACGATTCATCCATGCCACCATCAAGATGCGATCGCTTTGATGGTCCTGAGCAATCGCGGGGACTAAACCTTGTGCGTTAAATGTGACTTCATCTAGCCATTGCAGATTATTCATAAACATTTCACCAAAATTATTGATCAACGATCATCAGGATTAAACAGCATCAAGCCTGTAGTGTAAGGGAAAGCCTTGAGTTTGCCCAAATTATTTTTACAGCGCCGTCATGTCTCGCTCTGTTCTGATCGGCGCGTTGCAGGAGCTGTCTAAAGTGGGCGGAGAAATTCTGCAAAGCGTTGCTGTTGCTGCAATTCTAGGAATTCATCGCCCAAACGCTGACTCTCGGCAACCGACTGCCGCCAGAGTTGTTTACGTTTTTGTTGGCTGACACCCTTCATGGCAAAGTCTTTACGATCCGGTAAACGTCCCAATGGCAGCGCAGCGAGGTATTCAGCCGAGGGCGAGATCAACAGGGTACGCGCTTGATTTTCGCTGTTGGCCTGTCGTGATTTAAACATCTTGTCAAACCAGCCCGGAATGATCTGATCACTAAAATGCGGATACAGCACGATGCCTTGGCTCTGATAGGGCAGGTCCAGATGATAGTCGATTAGCCCGCCATCACGATAACTGCCTTTGGGCGCTTCGGGAATATCACGCACGGCATTCATTACCCCAGGGATCGAGGCTGAGGCCATCAACCAATCAGTGACATTGTCGCTGTTGAGCTGTTGATAGT
Source organism: Acinetobacter sp. (assembly GCA_030152605.1). GTDB lineage: Bacteria > Pseudomonadota > Gammaproteobacteria > Pseudomonadales > Moraxellaceae > Acinetobacter. The sequence continues at coordinate 3,641 of JASLJB010000039.1, forward strand.
GGGTCTGAAAATCATCCTGTTGCAGACTAAACTGAGTGGCATGTGCCGGTTGGCTGATCACGCGCTGCATAAAGTGCTGACAGTGTTTACGTGCCACGGCATTGCTGCCGACGATGGCGGCGATTGAGGCCAAGAGCGGTAAATTACGATCACTCTGAAACAGATGCTGTGCTTTGACTGAAAGTACGGTGAGATGATAGTCCGGATGATTGACCAAGCGTTCGGCTTTGTCAGCGACCAGCTGATTGAGCATGTTGCGGCAGATGTCACTCACGGTTTGGCGTGACATTTTGCGGTCAAAGTCCATGTCGGTATACAGTTCAGCCAGTCTTTCAGTGCCTTGTTTGGCCCCCCATGCCAAGATGCTGGCAAAGCGCCAACTTCCGATCGAGGAACCGATCACGGTGCGGCGTTGAACAGCTTGGGGGAGAAATTCAGCAAAAATTGCCTGATCCAAACCTTGAATCCCAATGCCTTTCGGCCCGCCTGCCGCACCGGGAATAATATCCACCTGCTGCGCGTGTAGACCTTGTTGTTCAATCAGTTGTTTGGCGAGTGCACCTGCGCGGATCGTCAGCGCGGGTGCTGATTTTTGCAAAATTTGGATCATCTTAAAACACTCCATCAAGCGTGCAGCAACGTTACGCAAAGCCAGATGCCGGCTCAATGGCGTTACATACCGCGTTGTGACTGATGAGTCAGGTTTTGCATGGGGATGTTGATGAAGGACTCAGCCAAAGGCGCCGATCAGCCCCCCAATCAGGCCGCATCCAATCACCACCCACAGCGGTGAAATCTTGAATATCATCAATGCCGCGAGTGCAGCACCCGCCAAGGCCATGTCGCTGATGCGATGTATGCTGCTTTGCCAAATCGGTTGGTAGAAGGCTGCCAGCAGCAGTCCGACCACTGCGGCATTGACGCCGAGTAGCGCGGCTTGACTCTGCTGCTGACGACGCAGTATTTCCCAAAAAGGTAGGCTGCCGAAGACCAAAAAAAACGAAGGCATAAAGATCGCCAGCAGACAAATCAAGGCACCGAGCCATCCGGAGGGTGCATCTTGCATAGACGCGCCAAGAAAGGCGGCAAAGGTGAATAATGGCCCAGGCACGGCTTGGGTGGCGGCATAACCAGCCAAAAAACGATCCTCACTCAGCCAAGCATTGCTGCTCACCACCTCAGTTTGTAGCAGCGGCAGCAGCACATGCCCACCGCCAAACACCAGGGCACCAGCACGGTAAAATGCATCCAGCAGGGCAAGACTTGGGCTGGGGAACAGGGCACTCAAGATCGGCAAACCCAGCAATAGACTGAAAAATAACAACAGCCAACACAGCGCAGTGCGAGCTGAGATCAGTTGCGGCAGGTCTACTCGGCTGCTGTCGAGTTGCGGTTTTAAATACAGCAGGCCGATCGTGGCGGCAAAGAGCAGCACGCCGATGGGTGTCCAGACCGAGGGAAACAGCAACACCACGCCCGCACTCAGCAGCATGAGTATGATCCGAGTGAGATCGGTACAGAACTTGCGTCCCATTGCCCAAAGGGCTTGTGCAACGATGGCGACAGCGACGATTTTTAGGCCTTCTAATACGCCGGCAGGCATAAATTCACCGTAGTGAGTGAGGCCAAGGGCAAACAGCACTAAGGCGATGGCGGAGGGCAGGGTAAATCCCAGCCAAGCAGCGAAAGCACCGGCATAGCCGGCACGCAACATGCCAATCGCGATCCCGACCTGACTGCTGGCAGGCCCGGGCAGGAACTGGCACAGCGCAACCAAATCGGCATAGTGATGTTCGCTCAACCACTGACGACGGATGACACACTCATCGCGAAAATAAGCCAAATGCGCAATTGGGCCACCGAAGGCGCTCAGGCCAAGTCGTAGAAAGACCCAAAACACCAGCCATGGACGGGTGTCGGGTGCAGGAGTAGGCATGTGAGAAAAATAGCTCAGTACACAAGATCGTGTTCACTATAGCCAGCGCAAATGACGATAGATTGACAGTGATGCTTGAGGGTTATTAAAAAAAGTTGATCTTAAAGTTGTTTTTGCTGAGTTTTTATGGCCACGCCAGCGGCTAGGTCAGTGCTTTCAACTGACCCTAGGCAACTGTGACTGTATTGCAAGATTGACCTCAAAAAAATAATTTCAATCTCAATAAGTTCTGCTAAACTTGTGCGCATTAAGTACGCATTCAGCCACTTTGGTTCTTTCCAGAATCTGTGCGAGTCAATCTCCTGATACATCTTTGCGTCGCAAACACCTCGTGAATACGGTGTAACGCCACGAATTTAAACACAACACAATCCATTTTTAATTCTCTTTGCTTGTCATTGGGCTGACGTTTTTCATTCTTAAAATAGTGTTCAGCAGACAAGCCGATCAAGATATGTAGCTCATAATGCAAAAAGTTAAACCTACCAGCTTAAATCGCAGCACGCTGATGTTTCCATTGGCCTTGGTGCTGTTTGAGTTTTCAGTGTATATCGGCAATGACTTGGTGCAGCCTGCGATGCTGGCGATTACCCGTGAGTTCGGGGTCAGCAGTACTTGGGCACCTTCATCGATGTCATTTTATTTGTTGGGCGGTGCCTGTGTGGCATGGCTGCTCGGCCCCTTGTCCGACCGTCTCGGACGTAAAAAAGTTTTATTGGCCGGGGTGTTATTCTTCGTTGCCTGCTGTCTCTTGATCTTGGTCACGCAAAATATCCACCAATTCCTTGGCATGCGTTTTTTACAAGGGATTGGCCTGACCGTGATTTCCGCCGTGGGTTATGCCGCCATCCAAGAAACCTTTGAAGAGCGTGATGCCATCAAAGTCATGGCGCTGATGGCCAATATCTCCCTGCTGGCACCGTTGTTGGGGCCTGTGGTCGGTGCGGCGATGATCGAGCACATCTCATGGCATTGGGGCTTTATCGGGATTGCATTTTTGGCCTTCCTGAGTTGGTTTGGCCTGAAAAGTAAGATGCCTGAACAACAAGTCAGTTATACCAAACGTTCATTTCGCTATATGTTGTCTGACTTTAAACAGGTCTATAGCAACAAACGTTTCTTGGCCATGACTTTGTCACTGCCTTTGCTGAGCATGCCGTTGATGCTATGGATTGCGCTGTCGCCGGTGATGTTGGTTGAAGAATTGGGCCTAAGCAGTTTTGCCTATGGCATGAGCCAATTTCCAATCTTGGGTTCTTTGATCTTGGGCAATATCGTTTTGATCAAAATCATCGACAAATATCCACTCGGTAAAACGGTCTTGGTTGGCGTACCGATCATGTTAGTCGGTGCCTTGGTGGTGGTGTTTGGCGTGATTTGGCAGCAGTATTTATTGATCTGCCTGTTGATCGGGATGAGCTTGATGAGTTTTGGTGAGGGGATCAGTTTCTCGATTATTTATCGTTATAGCTTGATGTCATCCGATGTCTCCAAAGGTACGGTCGCGGCTGCGGTGTCGATGTTATTGATGTTTACCTTCTTCTTTATCATCGAGCTTGCGCGATTTATGTACGAGCAGATCCACATCTATGCCTTTGGCTTTGCCTGCTTGGCCTTGGTCAGTATCTGGTTCACCATACCACGCAGCACCTTGAAAACCATTATGCAAGAACGTGTCGCAGAGGGGCGTTTCTAGACCGCCCCTAGCACAGGGCTTATTCAATTTCTAAAGCCAAGAGTTGATTGCGCAGTTGCAACAACTCTGGCAGGGTTTCGAGCAATAAGCTGATCTGTTTCAGTGCTAAGAGTAAGTTGTCTGAGAGTTCATCCGCTGCGCTGAGACGTTGAATATCCGCCAGTTGAGCTTCAACCTGAGTCAGGTCCAAAGGCTGTTGTTGTAGCAGCACTTGATGCATCAGCGCTTGGCACCAGCGCATCAAGTTCAGCACTTGCGGATCATCAACCTGTTGGCGGTGACTGCCCAGTGCCGAAATATAACTGAGTTGACTGTGGCTATAGACCAAGTAGCGAAATGCGGTTTGGATCAGTTCGCTATTCGGATTCGGTTCGGTACTTAAACTGGAAATCATACTCGACAGTTCGATATGCGCGTTGTGGGCAAATCGCCGCGCTTGGCGGTATTGGATGCCGTTGTTTTTGCCGGACTGATATTGTGCGATCACCACATCAAAATAGTGCACATTGTTGGCCAAACTCTTTTTGATGTTGTTGGAAATGTTGCGGAAGTTCCAGTCTGGCCAAATAAAACTCACCGCAAACCACGCAATCAAACATCCCAGCACGGTATCGATGATCCGCGGCACAATCACGCTATAACCGGCACCTTTTAAATTGAAAATCAGCAATACCATCAAGGTCGCCATCAGGGTGGCCATGGCGTATTTCTTGGAACGCAGATAGAAAAAACTCACCCCGAAAATAATGGTCAGCAGCAATTGGCCTTCGATACTCGGCACAAAATACAGCACCGGAATCCCCAACAACACCCCGAGTAAGGTCCCGAGGGTGCGTAGCTTGAGCCGACTCTTGGTGGCGAAATAACTGATCTGACAGACAAATAAGCTGGTGAGTAAGATCCAATAGCCGTGCTTGGCAAAGGTCAAAAGCGACAGCGCATAGCCTGCCGCAAACACAAAGGCGATCCGCACCGCATGTCGAAACAGCGCCGACTGCGGGCTAAGATGCTGTTTGATCTTGAGCCAAAGATCAGCAGGGCCATGAATGTCATCATCGAGGAGATTGAGGTTGTCGATGTGCTGCGATGACTGTGCAAGCTCAAGTGCAGGTTCTTGTTTGGGATCTTGCAGCATCGTCAGATTGTGCTGTTGATCTAGCCGTTGAAACTGCTCATGAATTGCGCTTAAGTTTTTTAGGATCAGCAGTAGGTTTTTGACTTCCAATTGGGTCGGATGACGCTTGATCCAGTCCAGCATCGAGATTTCGAGCTGCTTGAGCGCATGTTGATGTGCTGCAGGCGCTTGGTAGGCCTGATGATGAATCACGCACTGCGCCAATTGTTCACAGTCATTGGCGAGTAAATATAGATTTTTTTGAATTCTAAAGATCAGATCGGTGCGGCCAAACTGACGATGGATATGTTCATAGTGCAGATAATTTGAAGTCGCCTGCTCATGCATATCTTGGGCGATGAAGTATAGATTGAGCCAGTGGATGGTGTTTTTATTGGCACGCGAGGCTTTTAAACGGGTCAGCAGCGAACGTTTGCAGTTGTTGAGACTCTGCACCACTTGGCTGTTTTGCAGCGAGAGCGCATACAGCAGGGGCTCGACATTTTCAGTATTGTCGGGATCAAATAATCGCGCCTTGGCGCGAAAAATACCCGCCAGATCGATGAAGCTTTGCGCCAAACTGTCTTGCACTGCTTGGGTCGGTTTAAGCAGATAAAACAGCACTGAACTGAGTCCATACCACAGTGCGCCGAGCACAAAATAACTCGGCTGTTGATACCACGCGGCATAGTCACCGAGCCCAAACATGGTGTAGATCGAGAGTAAGATCGTACCAAATGAAATCGTGGCATAGCGCTGCCCCAAGGCGCCCATGAGCACAAAGCCGGCACTAGACAGCGACAAGTACACGATAAACAGCAGCTTGTAAGGATACAGAAAAGTCAAAATACTGCTGACGCTAAAGAACAGCACACAGACATAGAGCAGATTGCGCAGTCGAATACTCAAACGATCGTCGAAATCCGTCAGCGCGGTCGCAATTGCGCCCAAAGTCACTGGTACGATCAGCGTTTCATGGCCCAAAAATAACAGGCCCAAGCTGGTGCCGCTAAGGACGATAAATATTTGACAGCAATAGATCAAAATCGAGTTTGATTTGAACTTCTGAAAGGCACTCAGGGGCGTGGCAGTATTCACAGCGAGATTCACCGAAACAGGGGCGGGATGGAAAAGCTAAAGTTTAAGCTTGCGCAAGAAAGATGAAAAGTGCTGAGTTTGTGCTGTGATCAGATTGTTGACGTTGTGGACAACTGCGAAGATATCCACAACTGAATGACAGCAGCGCTTGGGGGAATTAAATCACACCACAGGCAATACGATCCCCGCCACCGCCGAGCGGTTTAGGATGATCAGAATAGTTATCTCCACCGGCATGTACCATGATCGCCAAGCCTTGAATATCCGCCAGTTTTAAGCGCGGTGCGATCAGGCTGACATTGGCATTGCCGTGACTATCGACATTGAGTACCGGGAGATCACCGAGGTGTCCATCATTGGGGGTGCCGTGGCCTGGCGCATTGTTGGGATTGAAATGCCCACCTGCGGCCAAGGCTGCGCCCATTTTGCCGTCTTTTTCTGCAGGGGCACAGGAGCCTTTTTCATGGATATGAAAACCATGAAAGCCTGAGGGTAATTGTTTGAGTTGAGTGGTGATGCGTAGCCCTTGAGCCGTGTCTGCCAAGCTAATTTGACCAATGTTGGCGCCAATGCCTTCTGCACTGACCAAGTGAACATCGACCAGATGTTGCGCTGTGGGTTTTTTCGCGAGCGCCGTTGTGGAATTCACCGTGTTACAGCCGAGCAGGCCGAAACTGAGCAGTGTAGTGAAGAGCATTGTTTTCATCAGAGGCTTTGACATGCTTAAGTATCCAAATGGTTTTAACTGCTTCAATGCAGTCGATCATTTTTAAAGTAGATCAATAAAGTAGATCAATGCAGTAAAGCAAAGCCGCGCGGTGTAAACAAGCTGAAGCACACTTGGCTTTGTATCTGTTTCTTAACTTAAGCAGTTCTTAACTTAACGAAGTCTTAACTTAACCAGGTCTTGGCTTCACGCGACTTAAGCGCATCGTCCTTAAGCTGCAATTACTTTTGATCGTCCACCACCTGCTCATCCACCTCATCCACTTCATCAAGCGCATAGGCCATGCTGGCATCTGGCAGCATTGGATTTTCAACACTTTCATGCAGCCATTCGCGCCAAATCGCTAACAGGATCGCCAAGATCACCGGGCCAATAAACAAACCGACCAAGCCGAAGCTGGCGATGCCACCGAGTACCCCAAACATGATCAATAAGAACGGAATTTTGGTTGCGCCAGAGATGACCAAGGGACGAATCACGTTATCCGAGGTACTGACGATACACACGCCCCAAACCATGACCCCGATGGCTTCAATGGTTTGGCCTTGGGAAAACAGCCACAGTGACACCGCACCATAGGCGACCGGTGTACCAAATGGAATCAAGGCCAGTAAGAAGGTGGCGATGGTGAGGACCATGGGATTGGGCACGCCAGCCACAAAGTAGCTCAGTCCAGCGAGGATCGCCTGCGCCACCGCAGTCAATCCGACGCCATAGACCACTGCACGTGTGGTATCCGAAATGGTCTCAAGATAATGGTGTACGCGTGGGCCAATGATATTTTCCAGCGCCTTGCTGACTTGCTGCAAAATGGTTTTTCCATCGCGATAGAAGAAGAATAAAGACAGCAACACGATACTGAATTTGATCAGATTTTTACTGATTTCACCGATCACGATCTTGCCGTAATTCAGATGTCCTTGCACCCAAATCGAGATGTTCTGCGACAACATATTGGGATTGGCATTGATCTCTTGAATCACACGGCCAATTTCAGGCCCGATGATCGGTAGATTCAGGATCAAATCCGGCACGCTAAAGTCGCCGGAGATCAGTTGTTGATGCAGATTGAAATATAAGTTGCGGCCTTCTTGTTGCAGCATAAACACGGCAAAGATCAGCGGCAAACCGATCACCAAGGTCACCAAACTCAGCATGACCGCAGCACTTAAACTTGGACGCTGTTCGCCACAAAGTCGTTGAATATACTTGTAAATTGGCCAAGTCATATAGGTGATGATACAGGCCCACAGCACCGGGACGATAAAGTATTTGAGGATGTCGTAGCCTAAGTACAGCAAGATAAAACATAGGCCCAAAAACAGGATGCGTTGTAAAGACGGATTAAATTGTTGCACGCTATTCTCTGGTGGGGGTCAAATCAACAGGACTAAAGATCAGTTCTATCATGCATTGGCGCTGTGAAAATCATGCCGCGAACCGTTTTTGATTTGGGCAGTTTTAACAATTTCAGCAACGTTTTGACATTAGAACCAATCACTTGGGTCGTCTATTAAAACATCAAGTAAGGGTTGCCATTGTTGTTGAATCGCTAAGAAATTCTTTTGACTTTTATCGTAAATACTCAAACCTTGCATCGCCAGTTGGCTATAGGCACTACGTTCCGAGATCCAGACCACAGGCTGCTGGGCGATTTTTTCAAAAAATGCTTCCATTTCAACCACGCTTGAGCGATGTGATTTAACCCGATTGGCGATCAGGTGAATTTCAACTTTACCTTTGCGAATACGTTTGATGTCTTGGATATGTTTTAAAAAACGACGGGTACTGTCAATATCAAAAAATGAAGGTTGCAAAGGCGTTACAATAGCATGACATTCGCTGATCAATTGTTCAGCATAATCACCGGTTAAGGCACCCGGTGCATCGATGATCAGGTAATCTAAGTTTTTAGGTGCATCGCCAAAAGATTTGCCCGGACGCCAGTCGAGACTTTGAATCTCAGGTCGTTCGGCAGGGCGTTGTTTAAGCCACTGTAAAGCTGATTTTTGGTTGTCTGCATCTGCGATCGCGACTTTATAGCTTTTATGCGCGAGGGCAGAAGCGAGGGTGATCGCGGTAATGGTTTTGCCGCAGCCGCCTTTCTGATTGGCTATCAGTATCGTCTTCATATTTTTAGATCAAATAATGTCAAATGATATTTGTTTCTAGCTTAACATTTTTTTTTCAATTGGCGATGACCGTGGATACAACTTTAGTCCTTGTTACATCGACATAATTTTAATAAAAGGAAAACCACGATGTCTATTTGGTTTGCAATGGCGATTGGCGCAATATTGGGGATCGTATTGGCCACCATGATCTTGTCTGGAACGCGACATGCCAAAACCAAAGCCGAGTATGAACAGTATATTGCCGAGCTTGAATTGGAACATCAACAGGCCTTACGCGAGGCACAGCGTCGCAGTGTCAACACCAGTCGCGCGGTGCTCAAAGGCAAGATGGCAGAGCAATTGGCGCCGATCCTGCCTGAGTTTCCGTATCTGCCAAGTGATGCCAAGTTTATGGGCGATCCGATCGACTATGTGGTATTTGATGGCTACAGCGACTTTCGTGAAGGCACTGGTCGAGCATGCGATATCGAGGTGGTGCTGATTGATATTAAAAGTGGGGGCGCGCGCCTGACCAAAGGTCAACAGGCGATTGCTGAAGCGATCCGCGCAGGTCGCGTGCGCTTTGAAACGGTACGGATTGATTTTGATGATTAGGCGGCATCAGCAGCGCCGAGGCATCGCCACTGATGTCGTGAGGGGTAAATCACAAATCTATTACGAATTTATATGCTTTGTTAACCCACTTAGGTTTTAAATTCACGATCTCTACATAGTATGGGCTGCAATGTGAAATTTGAAATCAGCGTGATGATGAGGAACGGATGATGAAAAAGTGGATCTATGCGGCGCTCATGGCCTGCAGTTCGTTGCAACTTTCGGCAGCCAATTTATCTGCTGAATATAATATTGCCAAAGGGTTGGCCCCCATCGTGAAAAACCAACAGATGTCAGTGTTGGAACCATTTCATGGGGAGTTTCGCATCTTGGGTTCCAAAGAATATAGCGATGATGCCCAAGCCAAATTTTCTCCCATCGATTTTGCCGTGACACGCGGCATCTTTACCGAACCTGAAATTGCACGCCAAATCTCGATTAATCAATATGACCGTTTTTTAAATTGGAAAATGGCTCGCCCACCGATTGCACCGCGTCTCGCGACACAGTTGGTCAACAACATGCACATCATTCCGGGCAATCCTGAAATCGCCAAACAAATTAAGCAAGTGAAACGTGGCGATTTGATTCGCCTACATGGGGATTTGGTGCAGATCAACGACCACGATCTGGTCTGGAAATCTGCACTGGACTGGAATGGTGTTGGCGATGGCGCCTGCCGTCTGATCCGCGTTGATTCGATTCAATGGATCGAACGGCAAAATATCTAATTGCGCGCTAGCGATTGCGACTGTGAACAGAGACTAGAGCTGTAACTTCCAATGCTTAAACTGGGCCTGTGCAGTGAGCAGGTCGGATTCAGCTTGGGCCGCATCGGTCTGTCCCTGTTGCGGAGCAGTCGCTTCAACATGTTGTAAACCCTGTCGTTGGTTTTCCCAGTATTGATATAACAGGCCTTGAATATAGCGGCCTTGCTCGGTTTTAAGCTCAAGCGCATTGAGCATGTTGAGTGCCGATTGGGCATGCTCGCGTTGGCGATTTTGCTCCATTTCAGCGCTTAAATTATTGCTGTCGCGTAAACGCTTGAGGTCGGTTTCATACTCTAAGCTCATGGCATTGAATTTTTCATGAAACTCATCGATGCGCGCAATATCTTGCATATCATCTGGCGTCGCGGCAAAGGTCTTGACCGGATCGGCTTTGGCAGGGGCTTGAGCTGCGGCGTGGCCACTTGAAGATGTGCTATGCGAGTCGGTACTGTGCGCTGAGGTTTGTTGTTCAGACTGCGGACTACATGCGCTGAGCAGCAGCATAGCGCCGCATAGACTGAAGATGAGTTTGCAACGATGCTGTTTTTGCTTCATAAGGCTCTCAAGAGAAATGGCTGAAATATTGAATGGATGAGTGTCGGGCTGATCTGATGGAGATCGTTGAAGATCTCGATCCGTTTAGATTTTTCGATAATGAAACGCATAAGTGACATAGGGGAACACGATCTGATCCTGTGGGCCTTTGCCGGTGTGTTGTCGCACGATCTGTTCGAACTGGGCTTTGAGGGCTTGTTGTGCTGGCTCCGGCATTGCAGCAATAAAGCTGGTCGAGAGTAAGCGTTTACTGACCACATCCTCCACCGTGCCGGCATGATGCTGTTCAAACTGTTTGAGTTCAACATAGTCAAACATCTGCTGTTGCTCAAACACTTGCGCCCACGCCTGGTTATGAAAACGTGGCGTATCTGCCTCATATTCGGCGATGAAGTCTGCCAGTGCCTTGACCCAATCTACGCGCTCATCACGTTGATTCCAGATCAGGCACAGTGCGCCATCTTGTTTCAGTACATGATGAATAGCGGCTAGGCTCTCTCGCGTGGCAAACCAATGAAAGGACTGTGCACAGACCACGGCATCGAACTGCTGCGCAGGCAGTTGTGTCAGTGCATCACTTTGCGCTTGTAGGGTATCGACCTGCGGATGTTGTTGTCGCAACTGTTCAAGCATGGCCGCGACTGGCTCAACCGCAAGGATGTGCTTGCTGACTTGGCTGAGCGAGTCGAGGAACTTGCCTGTGCCTGCACCGAGATCGATGATTTTGGCATCCGTACTTAAATGCAGATCTTGCTGCAACCACGTGACGATCGCTTGGGGATAACTGGGACGGACATGTTGATAGAGTGCTGCAGCAGAACTAAAACCGTGTTGTGCCGCAGGGTGAATCGTATTCGACATCACGTGATACTCAATAAGAGGTGCTGTCTAATAACTTAGCCGAATTGAATAAAAATACAAGTTGAGTTGCTTTTAGGCCAGGGGCTGTTGATCAGCCGATTTAGAGATTAATGCTGAAAAAGTGTTGAAAATCGTTCAAGTCTTTGTCAGAAAGAAACGGATTTGCTTGAGGAATTTTGCCAAAGTGGAAGATAATGTGCTTTTTAATCTGCACAGCACGTCTAAAATAAACCCCTTAGCTTTGACGTTACGATGATGGGTAGCATATGAAGCAGTTCAGGATTTCCAACCATCTTTTTTGGTGTTGCAATGGATAAGCAAATTATTTATGAAGATGATCATATCAGAGTCATCTATCTCGCAAGTCGTCACAATACCTTGGTGTTGTCTTTTGGGGATTTGATCACCCGCGCCAAAGGCAACAGCATCAATGCTGAAAAATCACTGGCCAAATATGACTATGCCATGATCGGGATGATGCCAAAACAAAAATCATGGTTTCCTGCCGAAAGTATCCAGGCATTGTTGCCGATCCTATTGCCGATTGTGGCAGCGTATCAACGCATTGTGGCTTATGGCGGTTCGATGGGCGCCTATGCCGCAATCAAGTATTCAAAACTTTTGCAGCTCGATCGTGTGGTGGCCATGGTGCCGCAGTATTCGATTGATCCTGAGGATGTTGAAGATCGCCGCTATGTGGATTTCTTTGATCCGACACTGCACGCACAGATGCGGATTCAGTCTGCAGATATCGCGCCTGGGTGTGAATACATCCTGATCTATGATCCGTACTACGAAAACGATCGCGAACAGTTCGAGAAAATCCAGCAGGTGATTCCTGACTTGCATCCACTGCGTCTGCCTTATACCGGACATGAGGTGATTGCAGTACTGGCCAACTCCGCCTTATTGCATGACTTTATCGAACATGACATCGATGCGCGTTACTTCTACCAACAGATGCGTGAAGTCAAAAAGAACAGCAAGTTCTACTATCGCAGTGTGATTGCGCGTTCACTCGGTAATCATAATGAAGCTTTGGGCAAGATCCTAAAAAGTCGTGACTTGCAATTAGACAGTCAGTTCTTTGATGCACAACTGAAACAAAGTCTGACCCGTATTTTATTGACCAATAAACGCGTCGATGAGCAAGACCTGCTCAAGCTCGGGATTCAGGTCAATGTCCCGCATGAAACCCAACAACAGCTCTATGATCATAGTGGTCAGGTGATGGTATTTAATATAATTACCCAGAAAATTGAGAGCTATCCGCAACAGGTGATCGATTTAAACGGGAAATATATTATTCCGATTCAACTCAGACATACCGGTTTGACTGAAATCGATGTCAATAATAAGCGTTATTTTATTGCCATGAATGAGCGCCGTATCCTGAAACTGTTTAAACATGACATGCCCTTATCTTTGGATATGAGTCCGATTTTAATTTTAAAATATGCCGATTTTTATGTCATGGGCTATAAACAACTGTATATGCGCAGCGTAGAGGGGCATTGTTACTTCGATAGTGACAGCATGACCGATCAGGTCAAATTATCCAGTCAGGCACCAGTTGACGAAGCCTTGGATCTGCTGACTTAATGCTACATCAGCCCGTCAGGCACTGATGGGCGCATCACATCTTAGGATCAACAAGGAGCGTACAGCATGAAAGCGGTATTTTTAGACCATGC
>JASLJB010000077.1 GCA_030152605.1 Acinetobacter sp.
TTAGACCATCTCTCACATCTGGTAATGCACGTGACACAATCACGCTCATTGCGTAATCCAAATATGAGTGCTTGAGCTCATCTTCAATGGCAATCGGTCTGGTTTCCGACACGCTCATGCATACTCCTTATTACAAACAGCGTAGACTGCTTGATTCTTGATTTACATCATTAAACATGTCATTCAACATGCAAAAAAATTAGCCCTTAAAACTGAGCTAAATTCTAAAAAATACAGCCAGTCACTATAGCATAAAACTCCCATTAAATGTGAGATTTGATGCACAGGGATCAGGGGCTTTTTTGGCGATATTTGGCACTTTTTTAGGCAAAAAAACAGCATTTTCATGCCGCACTGGCGATTGGCTTTGCACTTCGGTCTGCACATGCACGCAATGCTGTGCAAAATACAGCGCCATACAGCCGATTTAACGCCTTATTGACAGCCAAACAACCTTGGGCAGCAAACCTTCATCCAAACAGGCAATGCAGGCCGCCTACAGCACATCGATGCCTAATCCCCTTCGACGCGACGAACAGCCGCACAATTCACAGGCACAAAAAAACGCCCCAAGTAAACTTAGGGCGTTTTTTAACAGCGGCTGGGCTTAGATCTTAAACTTTAGACCTTAAGCTTTAGATCTTAACTTTAGATTTTAGATACAAGCTCAGGAACCACTGTATTTAAGTCACCGACTAACCAGTAGTCAGCAACAGCATTGATCGGTGCTTCTTCGTCTTTGTTGATCGCAACAATCACTTTAGAATCTTTCATACCGGCCAAATGCTGGATCGCACCCGAGATACCGACTGCGATATACAGATCAGGTGCCACGATTTTACCGGTTTGACCGACTTGCATATCGTTTGGTACAAAGCCTGCATCCACAGCAGCACGTGAAGCGCCTTGTGCAGCACCCAACTTATCTGCCAATGGATCAAGCACAGTGTGATAGTTCTCACCTGAACCGACACCACGACCACCAGAAACCACGATACGTGCAGCAGTCAACTCAGGACGCTCAGATTTCACGATTTCTTCAGCTACAAACTGAGAGATGCCTGCATCTTTCACTTCGCCGACAGTTTCAATTGCAGCAGAACCGCCTTGGCTTGCAACAGGATCAAATGCAGTACCACGAACTGTACCGACGATAATCGCTTCATCTGACTGTACTGTTGCGATAGCATTACCCGCATAGATCGGACGTTTAAATGTATTTGCTGATTCAACCGCGATGATGTCGGTGATCATGCTGACATCTAACAATGCCGCAACACGTGGCAATACGTTTTTGCCTGTGGTGGTCGATGCAGCCAAAACATATTTATAGTTTTGCGCTAGATCAGCCACAAGTGCTGCAACGTTTTCAGCCAATTGATTGGCATATGCCGCGTTATCAGCCAATAATACTTTGCTTACGCCAGCAACTTGTGCAGCAGCAACAGCAACATCTTGTGCATCAGAACCTGCAACCAATACAGTGATATCACCACCGATTTTTTGCGCCGCAGCAACAACGTTTAAAGTTGCACCATTCAGTGTCTTGTTGTCGTGCTCAGCGATTACTAAAATACTCATGATTTCTTATCCTTCTGTATTAGATCACTTTCGCTTCATTTTTCAATTTTTCGACAAGCTCATCAACCGATTTCACTTGTACGCCCGCTTTACGCTCTGCAGGTGGCTCAACTTTCACTGTTTTCAGCTTAGTCGTTGTGGTCACACCAAAGTCAGCAGGTGATTTGATATCAAGCGGTTTTTTACGTGCTTTCATGATGTTTGGCAGTGCCGCATAACGTGGCTCGTTCAAACGTAAGTCCGTGGTAATAATCGCAGGAAGTTTCAACTCAACAGTTTGTAGACCGCCGTCAATTTCACGCGTCACTTGAACTTTGTCACCATCAACTTTGACTTCAGAAGCAAAAGTACCTTGACCTGCACCAAGCAATGCCGCCAACATTTGACCGACTTGGTTTGAGTCGTCATCAATGGCTTGTTTACCGAGCAAGATCAATTGTGGTTGTTCTTGTTCAACCACACCTTTAAGAACTTTAGCCACTTCAAGTGCGCCAAGGTCATCCGCAGTTTCGACCAAGATGCCGCGATCCGCACCAAGTGCCATCGCAGAACGGAGTTGTTCTTGTGCTTCTTTCGCGCCGATGGTCACGACGATAATTTCTGATACGGTTCCCTTTTCTTTTAAGCGAACTGCTTCTTCCACAGCAATTTCACAGAATGGGTTGATTGACATTTTTACGTTGGTCAGATCAACTCCAGAGTTGTCCGGTTTTACGCGAACTTTCACGTTGGCATCAACCACACGTTTTACAGCAACAAGAGCCTTCATGTAATCCTCGGCTGTTTTAGCAAGAGTAAATGTTGAGAAAAGTTATAATAACTCTTCATTTAAATTTTTTAGGTGCCCTATCTTGCAATGTGTATGGCATTTCGGTCAAGTCACAAATTTAAAAAGAGCGTTAAAAAGACTGAAAAACACTGAACGGGTCGTTCATTTATAATTTACAAAAACTAAATCAGCAGCCATAGTAAAAGAAATAGTTTTTTTTAAGCATTGATTTTAATAATAATTTACAAAAGTACCGCATTGAGTTGCAGACGAAACGCCCTGTAACTTTTCTGAATTTCTGCACAAGTGTAATGCTGATATTCAGCGCAATTACCGAGTTTTAAAATGTCATTTTAGTAAAATAAGTTATATATTTTTCTGTGCTGTTGATCATCAACCACAAGCAACAAGACATTATTTAAACGATTGCTTAAACTCAATTGTTTTCAGTTCGAGATACTTGGTACATGCAACCTTATATTTTAAGTACAACACGCCTGAGACTTCGACCATGGCGTAGCACAGATCTTCCACTTTTTGCACAACTCAATGCCGATCCAACAGTGATGCAATACTTCCCCAAAGTTTTAACCACAACTGAAAGTGATGCATTGGCTCAGCGTATTCAGCGCTTGATCGAGCAAAATGCTTGGGGATTTTGGGCAGTGGAACTGATTGAGAGCGACGAATTTATTGGCTTTACTGGCCTACATGCACCAACAACAATGTTTGATTTTTCGCCCTGCGTTGAAATCGGCTGGCGACTAGATTCAAAATATTGGCATCAAGGCTATGCCACTGAAGCTGCACAAGCCTGTTTGAATTTTGCATTTCAGCAATTAGGCTTAGATGCTGTGGTGGCCTTTACGGCACAGCACAATCGCCCTTCGGAGAAAGTCATGCAACGACTCGGGATGCAATTTGTTCAATATTTCGATCATCCCGAATTGGCCAGCACAGATCCGTTACGACGTCATAAGCTTTATCAAATTTCAGCACATCAGTTTCAAGCACATCAATTTCAAGCACACGAATAGCAACAACTTTAGTTTTTATGCGCGCGTGGGTGGGCTTGATCGTAGACTTCGGCGAGGTGTTCAAAGTCGATATGGGTATAAATTTGGGTGGTGCTGAGGTTGCTATGACCGAGCATTTCTTGCACGCTACGCAAATCTCGACTGTTGGCCAACATATGACTGGCAAAACAATGCCGTAATAAATGCGGATGCAGATCAACATTGACCCCAGCACGTTGCGCCTGATATTTCACTCGATTTTCTATCTGTCGCGGACTGAGGCGCTGACCTTTTTGACTGATAAATACCGCAGCAGTCGGCTCAAACTCCCCCTGCCAAATCCGATAGATCTGCAACCAGTGCAGCAGACTTTCCTTGGCTTTGCGGCCAAAGGGAACGATGCGGGTTTTATTGCCCTTCCCGGTGATCCGAAGCAGCAAGCGTTCAAAGTCGATATCTTGGATATTCAGCCCTTGGATTTCAGCCAAGCGCAAACCACTTGAATACAATAGCTCTAATAAAGCTTTGTCGCGAAACCAGAGTTGCTGCGCAATCGGCTGTTCAGGCGCGGCTTGATCCATGATCATATTGACAGTTTCAATATCGATCATGCCCGGCAAAGGCCGAGACTGACGTTTCAGTTGCAGATCATCCGCAGGATTGATCTCTAAATAGCGCCCTTCTTTGGCCCACTTCATAAACTGTCGGATCGAAGTCAAATGACGCTGTAGACTGCTGGCACTGAGCTGATCTTGTTCGACTTTATGCGCCAAGTACTCTCGCAGATCAGAAGCTTCAACCTGTTTCAGTTCAATATTCTTCAGATAGCAAAAGTCGATAAAGCCAGACACATCACGGAAATAAGCATCCAAGGTATGCTCAGATTGATTCTGTATCTCTCGGCCTTTCAACCACATCGACAGCAGTTGCATCGCACCATATTGCATAGCGTCTTTTCTCCGACCTCACTCAACCCAACTCAATTAATTCGATACAGGCTGATCCAAGTGTTGTAACAACTGCTGCACTAAGGGGCTCAGCAACTCCTGACCACGCAACTGCGTCAACCAATCTTATAAATAGCGCCCTGAATCTGATTTTTTGGGTCATTTTGTTTTTGTATAGATAGCCTATTGTTATTGTTGTGATTCATTCTATTTGCTCTCAGATGTTTTAAATCGCTACTGGCACTCATGCCAGTCAGTTAAGACATTTCATCTTGTATCTTATGCTATAAATCTCCCCTAACCCCTCTTTGTCAAAGAGGGGAATTCCTTTGAATTCAATATCATGTTGAATTCTGAGGCGCTCCTTCCTTTGAAAAAGGAAGGTTGGGATGGATTTAAAGCAAGGGCTTCATGTTGAAGTTATTTTCATAAAAGCATCATGAAAATTTACTTCAAAAAGCTTAACTGACTGACATTACTCCTAACCTTCCTTTGAAAAAGGTGAGCAGCACTGCTGCGCAAGGGGATGGATTTAAAGCATCGGATGAATCTTACAAGTAATCCTCATCCACCCCACACGCACTTAGCCTTGAAAATAACGTAGATCCAAACGACCTTCATATACCGTTGCGGTTGGGCCGGTCATCCAGACCACTTCGCCTTCACGCCATTCGATATGTAACTCACCACCGGCCAGCTCAATCTCAACCGATGAACCGAGTAAACCACGGCGCATCCCAGATACGGCCGCCGCGCAGGCACCGGTACCACAGGCCATGGTCTCACCAACACCGCGTTCAAACACACGTAAGCGCGCACGCTTTTCGTTGAGGATCTGCATAAAACCCGCATTGACGCGTTGTGGAAAGCGCGAGTGCGATTCGATCAGCGGGCCAAATTTTGCCACATCCATGGTTAGCACATCCGGGACGATGGTCACTGCATGCGGATTGCCCATATTCACCACGTCGATGCTAAGGCTGCCATTTTCAGCCAAATCAAGATCATACAAACTCTCAACTTCATCGGCCAAGAATGGAATTTCCTGTGGCAAAAACTTTGGATAGCCCATATTGACCCGTACCCAACCATGCGCACCGAGTTCAGGTTCAACGATGCCGGCTGAAGTTTGGACTTTAAACTTACGTTTATTGGTCAAATGACGATCATAAACAAAACGGGCAAAACAACGCACGCCATTGCCACATTGCTCGACCTCAGAACCATCCGCGTTAAAGATCCGGTATTTAAAGTCGACATTGGCAAATTCAGGTGGCTCTACAATGAGAAGTTGGTCAAAACCCACACCAAAATGCCGATCTGCTAAACGTCGAATCGTCACTGCATCTAAATAGGCACGCTGACTGATCAGATCAATCACCATAAAGTCATTGCCCAAACCATGCATCTTGGTAAATTCTAACAACATTTTGAACTACTCCTCAGGCAGTAAACGTTCATTTTGCCACAATGATTCGATACTTTCCCGTGCCCGAATCAAATAAGCCTTATCCTGATCGACCATCACTTCTGCTGCTCGACCGCGGCTATTGTAGTTCGAGCTCATCACAAAACCATACGCACCTGCTGCAAATACCGCCAAATAGTCGCCTTGTTCTAGTGCTAGTGAACGTTCTTTACCCAGAAAGTCACCTGTTTCACAAATTGCACCCACCACATCCCATACTTTGGTTTCCGTATGCTGTTGGGGCTTTACAGGCTGGATATCCATCCAAGCTTGGTACAACGATGGACGAATCAAATCATTCATCGCCGCATCCACGATGGCAAAGTTGCGGTGTTCAGTTGGCTTGAGTAGATCCACTTGGGTCAATAACACGCCTGCATGTGCCGAAATACAACGCCCCGGCTCCATATACACTTTCAAACCCAATTGCTGCAACATTGGTCGCAAGGCTTGCGCATAGTCATCAAAACTCGGCGGGGTTTCATCTTGGTAACGCACGCCCAGACCACCGCCGATATCAATATGTTGCAGCGTGATGCCGAGTGTCTTTAACTCCGCGATCATGTGCATGACACGATCCAGTGCATCGACAAAGGGTTGGGTTTCAGTCAACTGCGAACCGATATGACAGTCAATACCCACGATTTCAAGATGTGGCAGAGAAGCCGCGTATTGGTAGCTTTCAAAGACATTGTCCGAAGGAATACCAAATTTATTTTCTTTGAGACCGGTTGAGATATAAGGATGGGTTTTAGCATCCACATCCGGATTGACACGCAATGAAATCGGCGCTTTACAGCCCATGGCTGCTGCAACTTTTTCCAGACGGTCCAGTTCAGCATGCGACTCCACGTTAAAGCAGGCAATGCCGACTTCGAGCGCTTTTTGAATATCAGCTTCAGACTTGCCCAGACCCGAAAATACGATCTTGCTTGGATCACCGCCAGCCGCCAGCACCCGTGCCAACTCCCCGCCAGTCACGATATCAAAACCCGCACCAAGCTTGGCCAAGACATTCAGCACGGCGATGTTGGAGTTAGATTTGACCGCAAAACAAATTTGATGATCGATAAATTGAAAAGCACGATCCAAGGCAGTGTAATTCTTTTCTAAAGTGGCTTTTGAATACACATACAACGGTGTAGAAAACTGTTGTGCTAGATCATCTAGTGCACATTGTTCGGCGTGTAAAACACCATCGATGCGAGTAAAACCCATGGATTTGTCCTTTCAAAAGTTATTTCAATCAATCATTTATAAACTCAGTAATCACTCAGCTGACTGAGTCCATGACCAAGTTGAATCAGTTTATGCGCTGTTATGGCGTGTCAATCGCCACAGATGCCGTCGGTGCATCGAGCTGTGCTTGTACGCGACTGCTGCTTTGCGCTGCCGGCTGCTGTGACTGTTTCGGCGCATTAGGATAGAGCAAATAGCGTGCGCGCTTGTCATGGTTTTGATCCGCTGGCAACTGTAACGCACCAGATTGGCCACAACCAAGCATCATCAAACACACCGCCACAACGCTGGTCGCAGAAAAGAGAGAACGCATCCGAGCACCTGAAATTAAAATTTCCCCGATTATACCTTGTTCAAATCAACTGACCCAAGTTTTAAACGCAATTTTGCTGCAAACAGCGCCTTCATGGCACGGATCTGTTCCAGCAGACAAAAAAATACCAGCACGATGCTGGTATTTTCATATTGATCTGCCGCACAAACAAAATTTAAACCCCGTTCAAATCCTGTCTGCGACTGAGATGACTGAGCTATTGTTATTTCTGACGTTTTTTATTGAAGAACCAATAACCAATGATCAAGATCAGCAACCAAATCGGACTGACCATCAAGGCTTTCAGCGTATCTGGCTCAAGTGAAAGTACGTAAATCATGCCAATAAAGAACACGATCACCATCCAACAGGTAAACAAACCACCGGGTAATTTAAACTTCGACTGCTGATGGAGCTCAGGGCGAGTTTTGTAATAGATGATATAGCTCCACATGATCATCAACCATACGCAAATAAACAAAATGGTCGATAAGGTCGTGGCCAAAGTAAAGGCTTCGACCTCATCATTACTGCCACTCCAGACCTTATACACATACTGAATCACTGCGCCCAAGAACAAACAGATCGCAGAAAAGTACAAGGCTTTAGAAGGTACAGCACGTTGATTGAGTTGACCAAATGCTTTCGGCCCCTGTTTCTCACGCGACAAGCCAAACAACATACGACTGGTCGAGAACACCCCACTGTTCATCGAAGACATCACCGATGACAGCACCACCAAGTTCATGATGATCGCCGCTGCAGCAATCCCGGCCTGACTAAATAAGTTCACAAAGGGACTGACTTCAGGATTGATCTTATTCCACGGCGTAACGGACATCACCACAAATAACGCCAAGACATAGAAAATGATGATTCGGATCGGAATCGAATTGACCGCTTTGGGTAAGTTTTTATGTGGATCTTTGGTTTCAGCAGCAGTCGTCCCCACCAGCTCCACGCCAACAAAGGCAAAGATCGCAATCTGGAAACCGGCCAAGAAGCCTTCCATCCCCGTTGGGAACAAGCCACCGTGTTGCCATAAGTTGCCAAATGCAGCGACTTCGCCAGAGGAAGACGTAAAGCCGGTAAATACCATCCATAGTCCGACCACGATCAAGACGATAATCGCAATGATCTTGACCAAGGCAAACCAAAACTCCAGTTCACCAAACAGTTTAACCGTGACTAAGTTGAGTCCCATGATCAGTAGGATCGCAAGCGTACTGATCATCAAGCCATCCATTGGAGAAAATGCCCCGCCTCCATGGAACTCACTAAAAAACTGCAGGTAATAAATAATGGCGGATAAATCAGCAATCCCTATGGTGATCCAACACAGCCAATAGGTCCACCCGATAAAATAACCCGCCCACGGGCCAATCAGATCGGTCGAGAAGTCAATAAAGGAGCGATACTGCAAATTAGAGAGCAGTATTTCACCCAATGCCCGCATCACAAAAAAAATCATGACACCAATGATCATGTAAATAAAGATGATCGAGGGTCCGGCGAGACTAATGGTCTTACCCGATCCCATAAACAACCCTGTTCCTATACATCCACCAATCGCGATCAGCTGTAGGTGTCGATTCGATAAACTTCGTTGGAGTTCGCCAGAATTTTCCGTATCTGGCGTATGTTCTTGATTCATGATTTTTACAACTTCGATTTTAACTCCGCTAAATTACCCTAGTTTTTTAGTAAAAAAAAATATATTCCTGATTTTTTAAGTTATAACTGATCAGATCACGGTGGGGAAAACTCAGTAGTCGTGAATAAGTGCTGTAAAAGTAGTGGCATATGGTTTTAAAATCGCCGCGTAATCATACTTTTACTCAGTAAAAAAATGTACTCAGCATTAAAAAAAATGCAACTGCTCAGCGAATAAGTCACCCAGAAGTGGCATAGCGATTGCTAGTTTAAGTATGGATTGCTTAATTAACATAAGGATAAAAATACAAGATGATCGAACTTATTCAACCCTTTATGGAAAAGGTCAGTGGCTTGGTGTGGGGGCCCTATATGTTGGTTCTGTTGGTCGGAACTGGCGTATTTCTCACCATTCGTCTGGCATTCTGGCAAATCAGAATGCTCCCGCTCGCATTTAAACAAGTCTTCTCAAAACATGAACATGCAAAACAGCAGCAAGGGGATATCTCACATTTCGGTGCCTTGATGACCGCACTGTCTGCCACGATCGGAACCGGGAATATCGCTGGGGTGGCGACGGCCTGCGTTCTTGGGGGGCCGGGTGCGGTGTTCTGGATGTGGATGACCGCCGTCTTCGGGATGGCGACCAAATATGGCGAAGGTGTACTGGCGGTTAAATTCCGCATCGAAAATGAAAAAGGTCAAATGTCCGGTGGCCCGATGTATTACATCGAAAAAGGCTTAAAGATGAAATGGCTGGCGATTGCCTTTGCGCTTCTCGCCACGCTGGCCTCATTCGGGATCGGCAGTTCGGTGCAGTCCAACACCGTCGCCTTGGCCGTGGAGAATAATCTCGGCATTGAGACCTGGATCACCGGTATTATTATCACCATTTTCTCGGCCTTGGTAATCTTGGGCGGGATTAAATCCATCGCCAAAGCCTCATCCGTAATCGTACCGATTATGGCGATTGGCTATGTCTTAGGTGGCCTATTGATCATTGCCAACCATCTTGAATTGGTCGTGCCAGCACTGGAACTGATTTTCCGTGATGCCTTTACCGGTGAAGCCGTGGCTGGTGGCGCGATTGGTGCGGTGATTCGTTATGGTGTGGCGCGTGGTGTATTTTCCAACGAAGCTGGTATGGGTTCAGCACCGATCGCCGCAGCGGCAGCCAAAACCGATCACCCTGCACGTCAGGGCTTGGTTTCGATGACCGGTACTTTTATCGATACCATCATCGTGTGTTCGATCACCGGCATCGTATTGGTCATGGGCTATATCATGGCCGGCAATAGCTTTGGCACAGAAACTGGCGCGGTACTCACCACCACCGTTTTTGAAAAATTACTGCCCGGCTATGGTGGTGCCATCGTCACCTTCGGGATTATCTTTTTCGCCTACTCCACCATCCTCGGCTGGTGTTATTACGGTGAAAAGTGTGCCAGTTATTTGTTCGGTGAAAAATTCGTGATCATTTATCGGCTGATTTATATTGCCAGTGTCTTCGTCGGCACCATCGCCACGCTTGATCTGGTCTGGCTGTTTGCAGATACCTTTAACGGTCTGATGGCGGTGCCAAACTTAATCGCCTTATTATTACTGTCTAGCGTGATCGTCAAAGAATCCAAAGACTTTGTCGCGAAACGTAAAAGCGGCGAGCTGTATTAAGTCCGCTTAACCTCAAGCACGTGGATTCAGCCTATTTTAAGTACAATGCTTAAGACGCTGAATCCACATCCGCCCCGCACTCAAATTGTTTCAACTAAATCTCAGCAGAAAGATGCATTCGAGGTGTAGATCAGGCTATGCTTTGCGGGTTTGTGATTTTATCCGTGTGAAACAATCCTATGTCCAAAGTCAAAACCGTGTATCGCTGTGAACAGTGTGGCGCCGACCATCCCAAGTGGGGCGGTCAATGTGCTGACTGTGGCGAATGGAACAGCTTGGTTGAAGTTCGGCTCGAACCCAGCACAACTCATCGCGCCAAAGCCAGTTTTTCAGGCGGTTACGCCGGTCAAGCCAGTAACGTCCTGACCCTCAACCAAGTCTCGGTCTCGCAAGAAACCCGTTTAGTCACGGGCATCAGCGAATTCGATCGCGTCTTGGGCGGTGGACTGGTGGTCGGTTCAGTGGTTCTGATCGGGGGTGATCCCGGCATCGGTAAATCCACCATCTTGCTACAAACCGCAACCCATATGGCGGCGGCCAATCGCCCTGCACTATATGTCACGGGTGAGGAATCACTGTCCCAAGTCGGTCTACGCGCACAGCGCCTCGAACTGCCGACCGATCAGCTCAAAGTCATGGCCGAAACCTGTGTGGAACGCATCTGTGAAGTGCTGGCGCAGCAACGTCCGGCGGTGGCGATCCTCGATTCGATCCAAACCCTATATACCGAAACCTTACAGTCCGCACCGGGTGGTGTGTCTCAGATCCGTGAATCTGCGGCGCTACTGACCCGATTCGCCAAGCACAGTGGTACTGCCCTGTTCCTCGTCGGTCACGTGACCAAAGAAGGTGCACTGGCAGGTCCACGGGTGTTGGAACATATGGTGGATTGCGTGCTGTACTTTGAGGGACAGTCGGACTCACGTTACCGCATGATTCGTGCGGTTAAAAACCGTTTCGGTGCCGTGAATGAACTTGGCGTGTTTGGTATGACTGATAAAGGCCTCAAAGAAGTGGCCAATCCCTCGGCGATTTTCCTGAGTCGGTATGATGAGGCGATTCCGGGTTCGGTGGTGATGATCAGTCGTGAAGGCACACGCCCGCTGTTAGTGGAAGTGCAAGCACTGGTGGATGATGCACATGGTCAACCGCGCCGCGTCGCCTTGGGCTTAGAGCAAAACCGTTTAAATATGCTGTTGGCGGTGATGCATCGTCATGGTGGGGTGCAAACTTCGGGACAAGACGTCTATGTCAACGTGGTCGGTGGTCTAAAGATCACCGAAACCGGTTCAGACTTGGCTGTGCTGTTGGCCTGTGCCTCAAGCCTGCGCTCCAAAGCCTTACCGCAACAGTTGGCGGTATTTGGTGAAGTTGGATTATCTGGGGAGATTCGTCCTGTACCCAATGGTCAAGAACGCTTAAAAGAAGCGATTAAACATGGCTTTAAATACATCATCGTGCCACGCGGCAATGCGCCACAAAAAACCGTCGCCGGTGTACAGATTATCGCGGTGGCACGACTGCACGAAGCGTTACATGAGGCGATGCAGTTGAGTGATGAGTTAAGTTGATTAAATCGTTAGATATATGTTAATTCAGCAGAAATATTTTGATTTTCGGATTGAATTTATATTACAAAGCCTGCATAAATAGAGGCAATATTTTTTAATTTGTTTAAATAGGAAAAGACTAGATGGAAGTTCGACAGCGTGGTTTGATGGCAGGTGTATTGATGGCTGCGATCATGGTTGCACCTTTGGCAGAAGCCAAACGTGCCGGTGGTGGCAAAAGTCATGGTATGAGCCGTTCAAATAGCTCTAGCCAATCGTATCAACAACCTCGTCAAGCGCAAGCGCCAGCTCAGACGCCAGCACAAGCCGCGCCACAACGTTCTGGTCCTGGCGTCGGTGGTATGGTTGCTGCGGGTGTTGCCGGTGCTGCGATTGGTGCAGTTGCGGCCAATGCGATGGCAGATAATGGCGAGTCAACCAATGCACATGCGCCAACGGATGCAGCTGCTGCTGAGCAACAACAAGCAGCCGCTGCTGAAGAGCAAAAACAAGGTGGAATCCCAGGTTGGATTTGGTTAATCCTGATTGCGGGTGCTGCTTTCCTTCTGTTCCGTAAATTCGGCGCAAAAAAAAAACTAGCCACAGCTAACCCATATGCACCGAATAGTTCAGGCCCTTCGTCTGCACCATTTGGCCAAGCGCCAACTGCACGCAACAACAGCAATGACAACACCAATATCTTTGGTCAGTCCGTTGCTGGTGGCGCGGCGCCTGCTGCACCCGCAGCCGGTGCGTTTACGCAAAGTGGTACACAATTGCCGGATGGTTCAGAGCCTGCTGCATTCTTACGTATTGCACGTCAACGCTTTAACCATATTCAATCCATGAATACCGCCAGCAATATCGAAGAAATTCGTCGTTATTTAACCCCTGATCTTTATCAGTCAATGTATAGCGATATCATGGCCAATCAAGATCAAGACGTTGCAGAGTTTTCTAACCTCAACGCCATGGTTGCAGAAAGTGGCACTGAAAATGGTCAATACGTGGTCAGCGTTCGTTTCACGGGTACCGTGAGCGAAGATCTCAACAGCTTGCCGCAACCGTTTGCTGAAATTTGGCACTTTGTTAAACCGGCAGCTTCTGATCAAGATTGGTTGGTTGCAGGCATCCAACAGCAATAATTTAATTCGATCCCAGCTTTAGATCCAAGTTGTATACCACTGCGATCTCAAGCAAAAAAAACCAGTGCATAAGCACTGGTTTTTTTGGTCTATTGAATTGATCACAACGTCGCGCTTGCATCAGCGCGATGCTGTACCACCGCCTTAACGCTTCGGCAGTGGGATAAACTGTGAATCATTGCTTTGTACTTTACGTTCGCCGACCATGACATTCAGTTGCAGCTTTTCATTGCCACGCACCACTTCCACTTGAATGGTTGAGTTTGGTGCCTGTAACGCCACATAGTTAATCAAATGCGAAGCACTGCT
>JASLJB010000119.1 GCA_030152605.1 Acinetobacter sp.
CTGCGATCTAAGGCCGAGGTTGGCTCATCCAAGATCAACAACTTGGGCTGCAATACCAAAGCGCGTGCCAGTGCCACCCGTTGCCGTTGTCCACCCGAGAGCTGATGCGGATAGCGCTGCATAAACTCAACCGGCAGCTCCACTTGTGCCAAGGCCTGTTCAACTCCAACGCGAATCTGCTCACGACTCCACTGCTTTAAGGCCAAGCCCTCAGCGATAATTTGTGCAATGCTCAGGCGCGGATTGAGACTGCCATAGGGGTCTTGAAATACCATTTGAAACTGACTGCGCAGCGGCCGAAGCTGATTTTCATTCAGGCTGTTTAGGTCTTGCCCCAAGAGTACGATCTCACCTTCGCTCTGGATCAAGCGCGCCACCGCCAGTGCCATCGAGGTTTTCCCGGAACCGCTTTCCCCCACGATACCGATCGACTGCTTGCCACTGAGTTGTAGGTCCAAAGCTGCAAGCGCCGTAAAGTGCTGTTTCACTCGCCCCAACAGGCCGGTTTTGATCGGAAACTTGACCGCCAATTGCTGCAAGCGCAGCACGTTTTCGGTATTGCACGGCGCAGCAGCAGCCTGCCCAAAGTCATGATCCAGTAACTGCCGCGTATACGCCGCCTGAGGTCGATCAAAGACTTGCTCCACCTCACCCTGCTCCACCACCTGACCTTGGTTCATCACGATAACTTGATCGGCATAACGTCGAATCAAGTTGAGATCATGGCTAATCAAAATCATCGCCATAGCACGCTGCTGTTGTAGCGCTTTGAGCAAATTCAAGATCTGTGCCTGCAAGGTCACATCCAATGCCGTGGTCGGCTCATCTGCGATCAAGATTTCGGGTTCTAAGGCCAGCGCCGCAGCGATCATCACCCGTTGCCGCTGACCGCCAGAAAGTTCATGTGGATAGCGCTCCAGTATCTGTTGCGAGGCTGCAAGTCCAACATCTTGCAATAACGCCAAACTGCGGCTGCGTAATTGTTTTTTCGGACAGCCATTCAACAGCAGTGACTCAGCCAAGATCTTTTCTACCCGATGTAGCGCATTCAGTGCCGTCATCGGTTCTTGAAAAATCATCGCAATGCGTTTGCCTCTGATCTGCAACCATTCAGCAACGCGACTACTGAGGATCTCTTGCCCCTTGAGCAAGGCACGGCCCTGTACCTTGAGTTCAGGTGGCAACAAGCCGAGCAAAGCCAAACTACTGATCGACTTGCCAGAGCCACTTTCACCAACGATGGCCAGCGTTTCCCCCGCATGCAAGGCAAAACTTAAATCCTGCAACAATACCTGCGGTGCATCTGCGCGCTGATGCGTGATCTGTAGATGTTCAACCCTCAGATAACATTCAGCAGGCTGCCAGTCATTTTCAGACTGTCGATCCTGCTCTGGCTTAGCGTGATGCCCGTGCATCGGTTTAACGTCGTGGGTCGAATGCATCGCGGGTCGCCTCTCCGATATAGATCAATAATGACAACACCAAGGCCAAGCTAAAAAACCCAGACAGCGCTAACCACGGCGCATCTAAATTGTTTTTGCCCTGTAGCAACAGTTCGCCCAAGGAGGCACTGCCCGGCGCCAAACCATAACCGAGATAATCCAGTGCCGTCAGGGCGGTGATATTCGCCGTCAACATAAATGGCAGCTGCGACAAACTCGAACTCATGGCATTTGGCAAGATATGCCGAAAGATAATGCTACGGTCTTTTACCCCGAGCGATCGTGCTGCACGCACGTAGTCCAAGTTGCGTGCACGTAAGAATTCTGCCCGTACCAAACCCACCAAGGCTGGCCAACCAAACAACAGCATGATCAACAACAGCCAATACACGCTCGGACTAAACAGACTGACCAAAATCATAATCATAAACAAGCTCGGCAACCCGCCCCAGACTTCGATCAGGCGTTGTCCCAACAGATCAACCCAACCGCCATAATAGCCCTGAATCGCGCCCACAATTACCCCCAGTAGCGAGGCCATAAAGGTCAGCGCCAAGCCAAACAACAAGGAAATGCGTAGGCCATACAGGATACGTGCCAGCACATCGCGTCCCTGATCATCGGTACCCAGCCAGTTCTGTTTGGAGGGTGCAGATGGCACTGGCACGGCCAAGTCATAGTTCGGGGTGTTATAGGAAAATGGGATCAATGGCCAAATCGCCCAGCCCTGCTCCTCGATCAACTGCTGCACCACGGGATCTTTATAGTCGGTGGCGGTTTCAAACACACCGCCAAAGGTGGTTTCTGGATAGTCTTTAAATACCGGAAGATAATAGGACTGTTGATACTTGACCACGATCGGTCGATCATTGGCGATCAGCTCAGCACCCAAGGACAAGCCAAAGATCAGCGCAAAACACAGTAAACAATAAAAGCCCAATCGATTGTGCTTAAAACGCTGTAGCCGTTGTTGCATCATCGGTGACATCAATCGGTTCCCCGCGCATCAAAATTAATCCGTGGGTCAATCACTTGATACAGCACATCACTGATCAAACGTAGGATCAGCCCCATCAGGGTAAAGATAAACAGTGTTCCAAAGATCACCGGGTAGTCGCGTTGTTGAATCGCCTCAAAGCCGAGTAACCCCAAGCCATCCAGATTGAAGATGATCTCGACAAATAAATTACCCACAAAAAATATTCCCACCAACGCCTCAGGCAGACTGGCGATCACGATCAACATGGCATTGCGGAACACATGCCCATACAAGACTTTGGATTCGCTCAGACCCTTGGCACGCGCCGCGATCACATATTGCTTGCCCAGTTCTTCCATAAATGAATATTTGGTCAAATAGCTCAGTCCCGCAAATCCACCCAAGACCATGGTTAGGATCGGCAGTGTGATATGCCAAAAATAATCTTGTACCTTCTCCCATAGACTTAAATCCTGAAATTGATCCGAAACCAAGCCTTGCAAGGGAAACCATTGCCAGTATGAGCCACCAGCAAAAAATACGATCAGCACGATGGCAAATACAAACGATGGCACCGCATAGCCCACTGCCAACAACAAGGAACTGGCTTTATCAAATAACAGCCCATGCCGGCGCGCCTTATGAATTCCGAGTGGAATCGCCACCAGATAAATGATCAAGGTACTCCACAGTCCCAAAGAAATCGTGACCGGCATCTTTTCCCACAACAACTGCGTCACGGGCTTGTCTTTAAAAAAGCTGCTGCCGAAATCCAGACTCAAATAACCCTTGAGCATGATCCAAAAACGTTGCGATGCGGGTTGATCAAAGCCATATTGCTGCTTGATCTTGTCGATCATTTCAGGACTCAGCCCTCGTGCACCTTGGTACTGGCTGAGATTGGATGAGGCGGATGATGGCGCTTCTGCCCCGGCCTCAGCATGCAGGCCTTGAAAGCTCTCCGCCTGCTGAATGGCCTGCTCGACTGGTCCACCGGGTGCCAACTGCACCACCACAAAGTTGATTAATAAAATCATCAACAGGGTCGGTACGATCAACAGCAGCCGTTTTAAGATATACCTCCCCATAACGTTCTCTCCCCGATCAGCGCTTGCGCTGCCCCAAATACTGCGCCACCTTTTGCGCTTGCTGCGGATCAACCCACCAAAAATCAACTCCCGTCGTCAACTTTGGGGTGATCTGCGGGCGTTGATACATGCTCCAATAGGCCAGCCAAGTATCACTGCGATTGTAAGTCAAGATTTGATAGTAACCTGCGCGCAGCAGGCGGTCTAAAATCCGCGTCTGAAGCAGCAACTGCTCACGATTGGGGGCGCGAATCACCTGCTCAACCACGGCATCGATGACCGGATTTTTGATGCCGGAATAATTATAATTGCCAACTTCATCCGCGGCTTGGCTGCCCCACATTTGCGCCTGCTCATTGCCCGGACTGAGTGACTGCGGCATCACCAAAGTGATCAGATCATAATCATAGCGCCGGGTACGCTCCATATACTGCGGGATATCCACCAAACGAATATTAATCTCGATCCCCAGCTTTTTGGCATTGCGCACAAAAGGCATCAAGGAACGTTGTAAGCCATCTTGATGAATCATCAATTCCAGCTTAATCGGTTTGCCCTGCCGATCGAGCAACAGCCCATTTTGATAGCGATAGCCCGCATCAAGTAAGATTTTACGTGCGCTCAATAAACCCGCACGGTGAAAGCCACTGGCATCCGAAGTCGGATATTTCCAATCTGCCAACACCCCTTGACGTTGCAGCGGATCAAGACGATTTAAATAGGGCTGCAACAACTGAAGTTCAGCTGCACTCGGCTTGCCTGTCGCGGCCAATTCACTGTTTTGAAAGTAACTGTTAAGGCGTTGTAACTGGCCCAAGAAAATTGCCTTATTCAACCATTCAAAGTCATAGGCATAACTCAAGGCCTGACGCAGATGAATATCACTCATCGGCGCACGGCGACTGTTAAATACAATACTTTGCGTAGCGGTTGGATTTTCCAAATGAATTTTAGCCTTGGTCACCATGCCGGCTTTCACCGCCGGAAACTGATAGCCCGTGACCCAATTGCGGGTCAGCTTTTCCTCATGAAAGGTATATTGCCCGGCTTTAAAGCCCTCAAAGGCAATATCCAAACTGCGATAATACACATACTTAAGTTGATTGAAGTTATAGCGCCCACGATTCACCGGCAGATCTTTGGCCCAATAGTTCGGATTGCGCTTGTAAGTAATACTACGCCCAGCGTCGATGCGTTCGATCAGATAAGGGCCTGATCCCAAGATCGGTTGCATGGTGATGCGGCTAAAGTCTTTATTTTTCCAATCGGCTTTGGAGTAGATCGCCAACTCCGCCAAGATGCTCGGCAGTTCGGTATTGTTTTTGGACTTAAACCACATCTTGACCTGATACTTGGACAACACCTCAGTTTTGTCTAAGTCAGCAATATAGGTTTGTAAGCCATAATTGGCTTTGCTTTGATAGGTATCGAAACTAAATTTAACATCTTCGGCAGTAACGGGTGAGCCATCACTAAAACGCGCTTTGGGGTTGAGATGGAAAATCACATAATTGCTGTGTGCTGGATCAAAGCTGACCTTTTCCGCCAATAAGGGATACATCACCCCCGGCTCATCCAGAGAACGGCTCATCAGTGAATCAAATAGATAGTTGACCCCTGCCGCAAAACTGCCTTTGCCGTTCATGCTATTCAGGTTATCAAATGTCCCGGTTTCGCGCCGACTCAGCATCCCAGCTTTGGGGGCTTGCGGATTGGCATAGGGCATCACGCTATTTTGACTGTATTTCGGGGTGCTATACATCGCCAAATAAGGCTGGGTGTGCACTGCAGACCAAGCCCAAGAACTGTGTAGCATGCACAGCAACATACAACTCAGTGTTTTCACCACAGACTGATCCCGTTGCATTGCACTTCCTTGATGATTTCACTTGCTCAACGCATCTGGTTGTTGCACGCCGATCTCAGCGTTCAGCAATGCCACTCACATCCGCGCTTGTCGCGTTAAAGCTTTAAACATGCCAATGAGCACCATGATCCGCATGTGGTCTACGCATCGTAGACCACATCAGCTGGCGCTAAGATCAGATTAGAGGTTCGGGACTTTAATCACTTCACCAATACGCAGATTGGCATTTGGCTTCATTTGATTCATCTCTGCCAATTGCTCGGTCTGTAGTCCATAACGGCTGGCCAAACGAATCAATGAATCACCACTCTTGACCGTATATTGCAAGGTGATTTTTGGCATTTGAATCACTTGTCCACTGCGCAAGCTGGTACGTGCGCTGATGTTATTCAGATCCGCCAGCTCTTGGACCGATACGCCGGCACGGGTCGCCAAGGCGGTGAGATGCTCACCCGGTTTGACCACATAGCGCTCGGTGGCTTTGCTTGAAAGCGTGGTGGATTTCGGTGCTGCTGCGCTGGCTTTGCTGTCTTCTTTGCTATTTTTGCTGCTCGGTGACAGATTGCGCTCAACGTTAAGACGTTGACCAATGCGCACATTGGCATTGCTTGGCAAGTCATTTAACTCAGCCAAGTAGTTCGGTTGTAGCTGATATTTACGCGCAATACTGGTCAGGGTCTCACCCGACTTCACCGTATGTAAAGCCGCATTGTCGCTACTGCTGCTGGCGCTACTTGAATTGGTCGAACTGTTTGCGCTGGCTTTGGCTGCTGCAACCTCGCCAGTCAATCGCAGTTTCTGTCCCACTTGCACGCCAGAATTTGTACTCAGTCCATTCAACTCGGCCACACGTGCGACCGGTAAATTATATTTACTGGCCACTGCCGTCAGGCTATCGCCGGATTGCACGGTATAGCTGTCTGGGGTACGGCTTTCGGCAGGTACTTTAATGCTTTGGCCGACTTGGATACCACTGTTGATCGAGAGCTGATTCAGCGCAGCCAAGTCGGTCAAACTCATTTTAGACTGGGCCGCGATACTGCTTAGGGTCTCACCGCGTTGTACGGTATAGCTCTCGGTCTTAATATTAAATTCTTTGCGTGCCAGTTCGGTTTTGCTTTCGAGCTTGCTTTCAGGCGCACGCAGATTCAACTCATTCAGCGGCACATTGATACGCTGCCCCGCCATTAAACTGCTTCCCGCGTTTAAGCCATCGGTGAGATCGGCCAACTCTTGATTGGACAATGCATAACGATCAGCGATCAACTTGAGGTATTCACCGCGTTTGACCACATAGACTTTGGTTTTGATTTTAGTTTCAGGTTTGGCAGCAGCTTTTTGCTCACGGCTGCTACTGCTTGAACTGACGCTATTTGCGGCACTATTTTGATTGCCTTGACGGTTTGGATTGTCCACCAAACTCAGTTTTTGACCGACCAACAAATTGCTGGTCACACTCAAATTGTTATAGTGCGCGAGCTGTTGCACGCTCAGATTAAACTGTTCTGCCACACCGGTCAGACTGTCATTGGGTTTGACCACATAACTGTTGGGTTTATCGATTTTTTGTGCAGGCACGGTACTTTGCACTGCGCTGGCAATCGGCTTGGCATCGTAGAGATAAAGTGTGGTGCCCGCAAACAGCGTGCCACTCGGATCAACTTGGTTCCATTTGGCCACATCACGCCAGCTCACGCCATTCTTGGCCGCGATGGTGGCTAAGGTATCGCCTGCAACCACGGTATAAGTACTACGTTTACCCTTCGGTGCGACCACCACGATGGCATCATCGGTGCGTTGGTACTGTTTATCTAGATTGAGCTTGGCTTCAGGCGAATAAGCGGAGGTATTGTCTGCAACGCCTTTCGGATAAGCAAAGCCCACACTGACTTCTTTACCTTGTTGTTCAGCAACAGATTGACTGGTTTGGATCGCCGTCAATTTAATCTTGCCATCCAAAGGATCGACCACTTCAGTGCCACGCGGCGCCAATGCGGTAATTTCTTTCACCACTTCATCTTTTTCAGCCGCAGATGCTTGTGGGTCTAACACCTGCTGCACGCTTTGGCTTGAGTTCTCAGCTTTAACTGCAGCCAAGATCTGTTCGCGTTCTTTGCTTGAAATCGGTGGTTCAACTTGTACCGGTTTGACATTGGCCGCTTGAGTCACCGCCACAGGAATACGCGGCGCACTCGGCACATCGGCATTGGATGCAAAGGATGCCAATGCATTTGAGCCTTGTGGGGTATGTTTCGGCAGCGTGCTAGCAGTAATACTCGGACTGCTTGGACTTGTTGGTGTTTTGCTGCTCGTTGTTGTGCTGGCAGTGGTACTTGGCGCAGTGCTGGTCGTTGGACGTGTGGTGGTGCTGGCAGTGACAGCTGGTGTGCTACTTGGACGAACCGTGGTGGTGGTCTTCGTCACCGGTGTCGGTGTCATATAGGCTGGCACTGTGCTTGGCGCATTCGATGCCGTCCAAACACTACTGCCTGAACCTGAAAGTTTTTTCAGCTTGGCATCAATATTGGGATTCAGATCAGCTGGGATCAAGATCCGCATCGGGCTTGATGCATCCACGGTTTCACCCCGATGCCCTGGGTTCAAGGCATAGAGTTCGGCACGGCTGAGACCAGTCACATTGGCGATCTGATTGAGCTGAGTACCAGCGGGCACCGCCACTTCTCTAAAATGCGGACGGTTGGCAATCGGCGGTAAACTCACGCCATATTGTTGTGGTTTTTTAATAATTTGTGCCACGGCAAGGAAGCGTGGTACATAGTTCATGGTCTCTTGCGGTAACTTCAAAGACCAGTAATCCGTTGGCAAGCCTGCGGCTTTGTTACGGTTAATCGCTTGTTGAATACGACCTGGGCCGGCGTTATAAGAGGCCAAAGCCAATTCCCAAGAACCAAACTGGTTATAAAGACTGCCTAAAAACTCATAAGCAGCACGGGTCGACTCGACCACGTCACGGCGTCCATCATACATCGGGGTTTGGCGTAGACCATAAATCCGTCCCGTACTTGGAATAAACTGCCACATACCTGCCGCAGCCGCACTACTGGTCGCTGCAGGGTCATAAGAACTTTCAATAATCGGCAATAAGGCCAACTCGGTCGGCAAACCACGGCGTTCGGCTTCTTTAACCGTATGATACAAATAACGTGAGGCACGCGCACTGAGG
>JASLJB010000150.1 GCA_030152605.1 Acinetobacter sp.
AAATCAGTCCATGTTAAAATATCGCCGGCTTTCATTTAGGATTTTGCTATGCAGTTTGTACATCTTGGTATTCACACGGAGTTTTCGATCACAGAGTCGATCGTGCGTATACCTGACCTGATTAAAGCTGCTGCATCTGCGAAAATGCCTGCCCTTGCCATGACTGATCTGTCTAATCTACATGCGGCTGTCAAGTTTTATCGCGCCTGTTTGGGCAAAGGCATCAAGCCAATCTTGGGCAGTGCCTTACGCCTCAACGAAGCTGATCAACGCGTCAGTGTCTTGGCCATGAGCAATACCGGTTGGCGCAGCCTGACTGAATTGGTCTCGCAGGGGTATATCGAAGGTCAACAACTCAGTATTCCCTATGTGCAAAAACAGTGGTTACTCGACAACAATAAAGACCTGATCGTCCTCTTGGGTCTGCACAGTGATGTCGGCAAGATGCTGTGTTCATCGAATCCACAAAAAGCTGAACCCCTGCTCGAAGAGTGGATCGCCGCCTTCGGTGATCGAGTCTATTTCTCAGTGTGTCGTACTGATCGCCCACAAGAAGAAGAATTTATCCAACAAGCAGTCCAACTCGCGGCCAAATATCAAGTCGGTGTGGTGGCGCACAACGACGTACATTTTATTGAAACTGAAGACTTTGAGGCGCATGAGGCGCGGGTATGTATCGCAGATGGTTATGTACTTGCCGATCCACGCCGCCCGAAGTTGTATAGCCCAGAACAATATTTTAAATCTGCTGAACAAATGAACAACTTGTTCACGGATATACCGAGCGCGATCGAAAACAGCTATCAAATCGCCAAACGTTGTAACGTTAGCCTTAAACTCGGCACCTACCATCTACCGGATTATCCGATTCCAGATGGGCACACCATTGATACCTTCTTTGAGCATATTTCTAAAGTGGGTTTAGAAGAACGCCTTGATGTGCTGTATCCAGTTGCACAACGCGATGAAGATTGGAAAGAAATCCGCAAACCCTATGATGAACGTCTGACTTATGAAATCAACATCATCAACTCCATGGGTTTCCCCGGCTACTTCCTGATCGTCATGGACTTTATTCAGTGGTCTAAGAACAATGGCGTACCGGTCGGTCCTGGCCGTGGTTCAGGTGCCGGTTCATTGGTGGCTTATAGCCTCAAGATTACCGACCTTGATCCACTGCGTTATGAACTGCTGTTCGAACGCTTCTTGAATCCTGAGCGGGTATCGATGCCCGACTTTGATATTGACTTCTGTATTGCCGGTCGTGACAAAGTTATCGACTATGTCTCGCGGCATTATGGTCGTGAAGCCGTGTCGCAAATCGCCACCTTCGGGACCATGGCAGCCAAGGGCGCGATTCGAGATGTGGCCCGAGTACTCGGCAAGTCCTATGGTCTGGCCGATCGAATCTCGAAAATGGTGCCGACTAAACCACTCGGCATCGACCTGCGTGGCGCGATCGACATGGAGCCACAACTCAAAGATATCGTCACCAACCCAAGCAACCCGGACAATGAAGATGCCGCCGAAATCTGGGAAATGGCGCTCAAACTCGAAGGTATCACCCGAAATACCGGTAAACATGCTGGCGGTGTGGTGATTGCACCGACCAAGATTACCGACTTCTCTGCCGTACTCTGTGATGAAGATGGCACCAACCGAGTCGCCCAATTCGATAAAGATGACGTCGAGTCTGCGGGTCTGGTCAAGTTTGACTTTTTGGGTCTACGTAACCTGACCGTGATCGAAGATGCACTGCAAAATATCAATAAAAATACGCCTGCCGACCAGCAACTCTTAATCTCTGAAATTCCCTTGGATGATCCCAAGGCCTATACCATTTTTGCTGACGCCAATACTACCGCGGTATTCCAGTTTGAATCCGTGGGTATGAAACGCATGTTAAAAGAGGCGCGTCCAAGTAAGTTCGAAGAGATTATCGCCTTCGTATCCTTGTACCGTCCCGGCCCGATGGATCTGATTCCTGACTTTATTCATCGTATGCACGGCGGTGATTTTGAATATCTACATCCGCTGCTCGAAGGGGTACTTGAACCGACTTACGGAATCATGGTCTATCAAGAACAGGTAATGCAGGCCGCACAGTACTGTGCGGGTTACACACTCGGGGGTGCGGACTTATTACGTCGCGCCATGGGTAAAAAGAAACCCGAAGAAATGGTCAAACAGCGCTTGATCTTTATTGAGGGTGCTGCGAAAAAAGACATCGACGAAGCCACGGCCAACCATATCTTTGACTATATGGAAAAGTTTGCCGGTTATGGCTTTAACAAATCGCACGCCGCAGCCTATGCCTTGGTTGCCTATCAAACCGCATGGCTCAAAGCCCATTACCCTGCTGAGTTTATGTCTGCGGTGATGACCTCTGAGATGCAGAACACCGATAGCGTGGTGTTCCTCATCGATGACTGCCGGACGAATAATCTGGTGGTGTTACCGCCGTCGATCAACATGTCCCTGTATCGCTTCCATGCCAGTGATGACCAAACCATTGTCTATGGACTCGGCGCCATCAAAGGTGTCGGCGAACACGCCATGCAGTCGGTGATCGACTCACGTCAGCGCGATGGACTGTATAAAGACTTATTTGATTTCTGCCATCGTGTCGATCTCAAGAAAATCAACAAACGTACCCTCGAAGCCTTAATTCGCGCAGGTGCCTTAGACTGCCTCGGTATCGAGCGTTCTAGCCTGATGGCACAATTGCCTGAAGCGGTACAAGCCGCAGATCAAGCCCGTAGTAACCGTGAAAGCGGTATGATGGATTTGTTCGGTGAAGTTGAGGAAGTACAACGTAAACCTGCGATTCCAGTCAAACCATGGAGTGATGAGGTTCGCCTCAAAGGTGAAAAAGATACCCTCGGTCTGTACCTCACTGGGCATCCGATCGATGTCTACAAAGCCGAACTCAAAGCCTTTATTCCCCACAAACTCAATGAACTCACGCCAACACGACGTGGTGTCACCACGGTATTCGCAGGTTTGGTCATCGATGTGGCCAACTTCCCGAACCGCATCATGATTACCCTCGATGATGGCACGGCGCGATTTGAAATCTCGGTCAATCATGAACGCTTCCAACGCTTTAAAGATATCGTCCAAACCGACAAAGTGGTGGTGATTGAGGGTGAGATTTATGAGCGTGAAGGTTTTGATCGCCCTTCTGGCCGTCTCAGCAAAGCCTTTAGTCTGAATGAAATCCGGCAAAAACGCGCCAATAGCATTCAAATTCAATTGCCGTCTGAACTGTATACCGCGCAACTCGCCACAGATCTACGCCAAATCATTCAGCCGCATTGCAATATCGATATGTGTCAGCATATTCCGATGCAACTGCAGTTGGACTATGCCTATGCCAGCACCGAATTACAGCTTGGTGCCGCTTGGAATGTGGTGCCTAGTGATGAACTGTTGGTGAAATTACGCGATTATTTTGGTCCTGCTGCGATTCATATCGAATATCAAGTCAAATCCAAAGCCGCCAAAGCAGTGGCCTATACACCGAGTGCAGCCCTGGCGCCAGCGCCGACCGATATGAGCATGGATGAGGCGATGGACCTTTATCAAGCTGAAGTCAATCAATACTCTTAGCGGCGGTTGGCACTGCATCTGTGCTGTGGGCGATCTCAGTTGCCACAGCACCTCGTCTGATCACCGACTCTGATCACCTCGTTTAGCACAATGTTTTTTGACGTATTTTGATGTTTTTTTACAATCTTTGGAAAATTTATGGACCCGCTTGATAATGCCGCGATTGCAGCGCATTTAAATCATGTACGCATCGTCATGGTAAATACCACCCTGCCCGCCAATATCGGCAGCGCGCTACGCGCCATGAAAACCATGGGCCTGACGCAGTTGGTCTTGGTGGCGCCAAAGACCTATCCACATCCGGATATCGATGCATTGGCGGCGGGTGCAACCGATCTGATCGAGCAGATCAAGATCGTGGATACCCTTGAGCAAGCGATCGCCGACTGCCAAATCGTGTTCGGCACCAGTGCCCGCAGTCGTACCATTCCGTGGCCGCTACTCGATGCACGTCCTGCTGCGGAAAAGTCGATGCATGCCGTGATCGAGAAACAACAACAGATTGCGGTGGTGTTTGGTCGCGAAGATCGTGGCCTGACCAACGATGAGCTGGCCTTGGCCAATTATCACCTCACCATTCCGGTGAATAGCGACTATGGCGTGCTCAATGTCGCCCAAGCCATTCAAATCATCTGTTATGAAATGCGCATGGCCACCCAAGCACAATTGGCGCAGCCTGCAAATGCAACGCCAGAAAAATCGCAAGATTTGATGGCCGTAACCTCAGAACTTGCAATGCAATGGGATGAACCACTGGTAAATCACGAGCAAATGCAGCAGTTCTATCCACATATGGAAAAAATGCTCGCTGATATTGAGTTTTTAGACCCAGAAAACCCAAGATTATTGCCTTTACGCTTGCGTCGACTTTTTGGACGTATACAATTAGATCGTATGGAATATCATCTACTTCGTGGCGTGTTTAGCCGGGTGCAAGCCCTCAATAACGGGACATGGAAAAAATCAAATCCTAAGGAGAATCAACACTAATGCTTAAACAGCTCAAAGAAGATATACAAGCTGTGTTCGCTCGCGATCCAGCTGCACGTAATAGCTTAGAAGTCCTCACCACCTACCCAGGCATTC
>JASLJB010000168.1 GCA_030152605.1 Acinetobacter sp.
GATCAATATACCTTCTACATCAATTGCATCTTTAAATATTTGACGGACTTGTTCGGTATCAGGTTTCTTTAGTTCTTCTTCAATTTCTTTATCAGTTTCAATACGGACATCGTGTGGCGGTCTTTTAAGCCGGAACCTAAAACTATCAATTTTTTTGTCACTTTTCCTTTCAACTAAACGCACACCAATATCATCATATATATAAAGATTGGTTAAATTGATCCCATCACTGCTATCTACTACTCGATAGTTTTTTCCTAATGCTTTTAACCAAGGTGCGACACCTGAGCTCATATAGAGATCTGTGCCATTATAATTAATCATGCAACCTTGCACTTTAAATTGGTGTTTTTCATTTAATTTCTTATGGATGGTTTCAGGCTCAGATTCGTTGACTTTTTCATTATGACTACAGCCTGTAATAAGCAATAGTGTAGCTAAAAAGACAAATCTAATTTTATTATTTAACTTGTTTTTTATTCCCATATTTTTCTTCATCCGCCTGTTTAGCCAGGTCTAATCGGTAAGTATATTGCATCCATCGTTCATTAACTTGATCATCAAGCTCTTTGTTTTTTAAATTCAAGACAGAAATTGAATAAGTATTCAAACTAATGATTGTTGAATTATAAAATTTCAATTTATTTAATATCGCTTCCAACTCAGCACTTTGCTCATCAAAACTAGCTCCTACTCGCCAACCACCAAATAGCGCTAAAATAAAAAGACATATCATTAATAACAGTCCCTCAAGACTAGTCATCATATCCATTCCATCAGCAAAAAAGCCATAGTAAACATGAAAATTAAAACAAAAATACTCACAAATGCTGATATTCTCATTAAAGCTAATCTATAACATAGTCTTCCGTTTACAACCTGCTGACTAGTCCAAATATATTGCTTTTCTATATCTATAATCGCATTAACATAGGCATATTCTGTTTTAAAGGGATGTGCAATCACTTGCACCTGATCACCGACTTTAAAGACGATCTCTGGAAAACAACCTTTGAAATAATGCATCACACCATCTTGATCGCGTAGTTCTAGCGCAAATTCACTGACATCTATACCCTCATCACTCGCAGCAAAGTTTGCAATCGATGCTGAGCCAATTTGACCGAGCAATGCCGAACCTACCGCAACTCCACTTGCTGTCGGGCGATATTTTTCATTAATATTCTGTAACGTCTCTCGGGTAAGTAAATCAGTGATTTCTCCTTCAACAATAAATAGTTCTTTTGTCAGTTCTTCGATATAGCGGTCTAATTTTTTTTTCATTTTTCTACATCATTTCATTTAGCTAGAATATTTAAATGGCAATAAACTTACGCCATGAATCAAAATTATTTTTTTACAGGATAGTAATCATCACACCAACCACCAATAATAGGATGATCTCGATCAGGACCATCACAGAAATCTTTGCGATACCTTTCTTTTTCTTCATCACTCATTGAATCAAAGTAATTATAAAAAAATAGACTATCAATGATCTCCGGCTCTTCAAAAGTTGTGCCAAGATCAACATAGAAGTACTCACCTTTCTTCTCCTGATCCGGCGTACAGTCAGCAGTATATTCATACTTTACACTTGAGGTAGATTCAAATAGTTTCCTCATTTCAGATTGCATTGGATATGCCCCAATTAATATTCCATTGATACTAATCGCATCCTTGAATCTTTTTTTGGGTGCTTCATCAATTTTCTATTTTCTATATCTTGAGGAGTTTCTATTAGGTTAGGTGGATCAGGTAAATAAAAACCAAACATTGAAATTTTCTTATCTCCTTGACGCTCCATTAGGCTTACACCAATGTCATCATAAATGTATAAATTTAATTTACTTGCGACATCCGTACTTTCTACGACTCGATAGTTTGCACCTAATGCTTTTAGCCATGGTGCGACACCTGAGCTCATATAGAGATCTGTGCCATTATAATTAATCATGCAACCTTGCACTTTAAATTGGTGTTTTTCATTTAATTTCTTATGGATGGTTTTAGGCTCAACCTCATGAGTTCTTTGGCTATTACTACAGCTTGTAGTAATCAATAACGTAGCGATTAACATTGAACTTTTAACTTTATTCATTATTTCCCCCATTTTTTTTAGATTTATTATAAGCAACGCGTTTACTTGCATCCCATGTCCTTTGAATAATACCATCACTAGCTTTATCTAATTGATCATTATTTTGTCTTGCCCAGTTTTTGACCTCCTCATCCATCCAATCACAACGCGATGGATGTCGAAAATATTTTTCTGCAGCATCAATCACTGCTTGCTGATTTGCAGCATTTTTGTTTTCCAACCAACCACGCCAATTGGTACCTACATCTCTAACCGCAATAATAGCCAGTCTTGATGCAAGTATATGTAGGTGCTTATTATGCTCATCCTTACCCAATTGAGTATGGCTTGGATTATCACCATGGATCACCGGGTTGAGCTGTTGTTTGAGCTTCACGATATCAGCAGAATGCTTGAGTATTATGGTGGCTCCCCATTTAGCTAAAAATTTTAATAAAGGTCGTATCAAGGTTACCAACAATGCACCTTGTGTTCGAAAATCATTCATTGTTTTAGTGGCTTTAATAACCAAATCCACATAACTTATTTCAACAACACTACTTATCTCATCTCTTAGCTCTAGATATCGATACCAAACTTTAGTTAAACGTTGCTCCTTAGTAGTCGAGTCAAT
The DNA here is from genome assembly GCA_030152605.1 of Acinetobacter sp. Lineage (GTDB taxonomy): Bacteria > Pseudomonadota > Gammaproteobacteria > Pseudomonadales > Moraxellaceae > Acinetobacter. Next base: position 2,715 of record JASLJB010000168.1, read on the forward strand.
CGTTTCAATAAAACTCTGAATCACTAGGTCCGTTAAACTACGTTCTCCTGAAGCGACTTCCTCATATTCAGTCCATTTTTTAATTGGATCTATAAGCTCTGCAAGTTGAGTTCCAACACTTGCAAAGGTATCCCATGCATCAAAAGTACCCGTCACCAAGGGAATTTGCTCGTATCGCGCTATTTCATTTTCTCTTAGTACCCAATGTCTAACATCTTTGTGACCATTTTTTATAAGCGCAATTTCAACAAAATTACTGTGTGCAAAAAAATCCTCAAGCACATGAAATGCATTACCCAAGTAGCGTAATTGTTCATCTGAGTTTGAGTAGTGCTGCATACTTTTTTTCAGTTGTCCTAACATATACTCTAAAGCAGTTGGAAACGGAGAGTCTGTGGTATTTTCTGGCGTATTATCTGCAATATAATTTTTAAAATTATATTGTGCTGATTTTTGATCAGTATTGGTTTTAAAACTCTTATCTGTCACTTTTGGATTGAGTTGTCGATCAGTCTTGGTATAAACATCTGCACCAAAAGGATTATCAATATGCTCTTCAAATCGATAAACTCCAACAATATTAGTTCCATTCTTTCCAGTTAAATCACTAAATATTCGATGGGGAAGTGTGCTTTCAGGTAGATACGTCTTTAATGCAAGGGCTTTATAACGACGTTGGTCTTTTTCACTAAGTTTATCAAAAGACGCTTTTCCTAATATTTTCTGCATCACTGCGCGTAGTTTTTTGGCATGAACATCTTGAACTTCTGCCGACTTTAACTTTACTAATTCATTAGCCACACTTTTATCAAAAAAGTGATCATAAGCCAATATAGCCAATATATTTGTAATGAGTTTACGCGTCGGTTTAATGGTAATAATTTTTCCTTTAGCATCTATCGCCACATCAATATTTAGATTAAGCACTGCACCACATACCAATTGAGAGTGATCTCGCAACCAGTTTCCTGCATAAATTCCATCAACTGTATGCTTATTAAAAATTGGCTTAATTGGATGAAGCTCACCGATTGCTTCTTGTTCAATCGATTGGTGACCATGAGAAACGCGTTCGCCTTTATTATCATCCTTTTTGATATAGCGACCAGTTTTAGAATCTAGCTTTCCACGATTGGCTTTCATTTTTATTTCATTTGCAAACTCTCCCTCTCCGGCGCCAAAATATTCATATTCAACATCAACGATGTCATTCATTTGTGCGACAAAATCAGCATGCAATTTTGCTGCTTTTTTGCCTGAAACTGGTGTTATTTTTAATGGGCCTGTATAGCTTTCTGTTTTTACCGTTGCAAATTCAAACTCTGTTTTTGCTCCTACATCCTGACCTTCAGTGAGTTGTCCAAGATTGTAGGCATATATTGCACCTTCATCATGTTCAGCATCTGGTTTAAGCGTAGTTGTGGTTGAAGGTATTTTTAAAATATCTCCAATATAGATCACATCAGGATCAGACAATGCGTTTAGACTACACAGCTCTTGTATCGTTGTTGAATGAGTCTCAGCGATGACTGACAATGTATCGCCTTTTGAAATAACATAAAGGTCATAACCAGCATCTAATGAATATTTACCACTCTTCCTCAACAAGTCATCGATATAGTGTCCATATTCATGTAGCAGGACGATATAAAGTCGCTCAAGATTTTCTTCGTTAGCAGTTGCTGAGTTTACGGTATCTGCTGCAATGTATATTTTCTTATCGATATGATTAAAACCCGCGGCATGGCCATTAATACTGTTTGCAACCACGATATGCTCTGGTGCTGGAATGGCACCTTGCTCTAACTCCTGCTTTAATTGCAAATAAACATTATCTGGAATATCTAGACCAAATATCGGTACAACTAAACTAATAAAACTCTCATCAGAAAAATTTTTTGCCACATATACCAGTTGATCGTGTGCATACGTACTACGCAGTGTGGGGATCGGTTTCTCTGGCGTTAAAGGCACGATGGGCAATAAAGGTAATACTGGATCTACCCGCTCCCCACCCAAAAACACATGCTGCCCGGCTTTGGCCTCAAACTTCATATTGGTGGTGCCAAATACGCCTGAAGCATTCAGTTTGAGTTCACTCCCACCGGCCTTAAAATTAATCTCTTTGGGACTGGTCAAATAAACCATATCCTCCGTGGATGTGATCTGAATCCCCTGACGGGCAATGAATTCCAACGCATTATCCTGAGCTTGAATCTCGATATTGCCCTTGCCGGCATAGAGTCGTGCACCGCCTTGCGCGGCAAAGAAACTGATCTTTTCACTGGCATGGCTGATCCAATTTTTCTGGGTCGAGAGGTTAATACTGTGGCGAGTGCTAAGGCTGATCTGCGCAGCGGCAGAGAAGTGAATATCTTGCTGACTACTGAGCGCGATTGAATGTGGTGCCGCCAACAACATGATCGCAGATTTAAATTCCGCAGCTTTTTCCGGCTCGTCTTCACCCAAGCTTGTGATCAAGCTTTGTAGCTGATCCAATACATCGAGTGGATCAGTTAACTGCTTTAAGGCGATGTCACTCAATGCTTTGGCATGATTAAGTTGGGTGTCGAGTTGTTGCCTGACCACGGCATGTTCTAAATGCATCCCTGTGGCTTGGTCTTGGGCATGCGTGGATAGCAACAAACCCTCTCCGGCCCGAATAGCACCAGATTGATCGCTGCGCAGTTCAAAACCTTCACCACGCCCTTCGCTTTGCTCACTGTCCTTGGGATGGCTTAAATTGCCGAGGTTGAGCTGTGTCGCAGCATGACTACTTTGCAATTGGCTACTGATCTGGTCAGTCGTATCATCAAAACGTAATTGACCAAATCCAGAACCCGCCACTTCTTGACTACGAATCCCACTGAGTTTCTTGGTCTCAGGCAGTTGGCCTTTGGCATCAAATTGAGTTGGAACGCGATGCGCTTCATGGATACGGCCCAATACAAACGGTCGGTCAATATTGCCGTCAAAAAAATCAATCACGACGATTTCGTTGATGCGGGGTAAAAAACGTCCCCCATAGCTTTCACCTGCCCACGGCGTCAACACATCGACCCATGCAGAGTCGGTATCATTGTCATTTGAACCCGCGCCTGCATCATGTGCGTGGTCTTCAGGACGGGTAAATAAAAATCTGACTTTGATCCGCCCCCATGCATCGACATGAATGTCTTCATCACTCGGTCCCACCACTTTGGCGCGTTGTGGATACGCCGCCGCACGATGCAGCAAGGGATTGTAGTCAGGTAACAATGCAATATGTCGACGCTGCAAGATCAAGGTATTGGCTTGGCGTTCAGCACTGGGATTGGGAATCCACGTCTGCTGCCAATGACTGTGTTCGAGTAATTGTAATACCTGATCATTCAAGGCTTTGGGGAGGTTGTTTTGCTGATAAAAGGATTTACTGCAAATTAAAAATTCTTGATCGGCCTGTTCATGCGAGTCGATTTCGGCATGGCCTTGCAATTGAAACCAGTAACCCACCTGCGCATCCCGTACCGTTGAGTTCGCCACAAAGCGTTTGGCCTGTGATGCATAAGCATCACTGAGATTTTGGTTGATACGTTCAAGCTGATGATGGCCAGATGCCGTAGCCTCATCCTCGCCATTTAGATCTTGCATCCATGCCGGACTCAGGTGCCAAGCATTTTCTAAGCCCACATCGGCATTATTAAAATTGACACTATGCTGATGCGCTGTAATCACAGAACCAGCCCCTTCGTCATAGGCCAAATGATCGGCCTGCCAACGTTGTACATGGACCGCGGTCGGTTGAAGTGTTCTTTGTGCCCTCAAGCTGGTGATACTGTCTTGTTGTTCAGTTGCACTGCTGCGGTGAAACCGAATCTGGCGCCGCGGCAATGCAGTGAACTGATGGACATCATCGATCAGCCTGAGCTTTTGCGCTTGGATCGGCTGTGTGCTGTCAGCGACCAGGTACTGCGCCTCGTCGATTAACCAATTTATGCCTTCCTGACGCAGGAGCCGAGTTAAAAATGCAGCATCACTTTCATTGGCTTGCATGATAAAGGGCCGAGTATCGTATCTGCTGTTCAGCCCACTCAGATCCAAACTCAAACTGGCAGCAAATAAATCACTGTGTTGCTGCCATTCTCGAAACACCAACTCGATCACGTCGGGCACAGACTTGTTCATAAAGACACGACTATTACGGCGCTGTGTCCAAAGATAGGTTGGGTCTTGTAGTTTCAGTTGGTAAACCGTCAGTGCAGCATCGGACTGGCCCATCGCTGCCGCAGTAATGATGCCAGAGCAACGCACCCACGCTCCTCGATCCGTCAATGCATCGACCACCACTTGGCAGCCAATAAACTGTTTTAATGCAATCGAGGCATCTGTGGAAAAGCAAATCAAATCAGCACTCAAGCCGACATTGATTGCATGCTCACCCTGAATCTGTTGTAACAGCAGTGTCGAGTTGAGTGCGGGATTGGAAAATTGAATCTGAATCGCGCGTTTCTGTATGCCAAAGCCGAGGCTTTCCATGGCGTGGCGCATGATATTTGACATTATTTTGATCTGGCTTATTTTTATTAATTGATCAAATCTTACGCAAAGCACTTTATCGCCACAAGATCCTGACCAATGGCGATACAAAAAACCGAGTATCGCAACACGATACTCGGTTTAAAACTAAAAGATCTACACAGTCTAAAATGGCTATTCAGTGTTAATGCAAAGCGTCACTGCCTCGATGCCTCGACATCGTTTAGAGCTAGCGAGGACTTGGCTTAGGCCATTTTAAATTGTTGCATGCGTTGCCCCATCTGCTCAGCCAAGGCCTGCAAGCCACTCATGGAACGAATCATGACCTCAAACTCGACGATCTGACCTTGATCATTGAAGCGAATCATATCAATGCCCTTGAGTTGTTTTTCACCCACATGCGCCGAGAACTCCAACACCACACTCTGCTGATCCGGCGTATAAAACTCACGGTGATAAGTAAAATCTTCAAACACTTGAATTACATTGCTCAAGATAAACGTCACCACGGCCTTACCTGCATAGGGTTTAAAAGCAATTGGTGAGCGAAACACCACATCCTCATGCAGCAATACATCCAGCTGACTTAGATCAGCCTCTGCCAACATGTTATGCCAACTTTGCATCGCTGCGGTGGTGGTCACGCTAAAAGTTCCCTGTTGAGTATTCATTTTTATTTCCTTATTTAAACAACCTAATTCAAGCCAATTCAACCCAATTCAACCCAATTCGCGAAGGCTTAGATGACTGCAGCCAATTCAGCACCTTGGCGAATCGCACGTTTGGCATCTAACTCACCGGCTTCTTTGGCGCCACCAATTAAATGCACACGGCGGCCATCGGCTTCAAGCTGCTCATACATGGCGGTGTAGGGGATTTGACCTGCACAGATCACCACGTGATCCACCGCGAGTAACATCGGTTTATCCGCCACGGTAATGTGTAAACCTTGGTCATCGATGCGATCATATTGGGCGCCAGCGATCATATTCACCTGACGCTGTTTGAGTCCGGTACGATGAATCCAGCCGGTGGTTTTACCCAAACCAGCACCCACGCTTGACGCTTTACGTTGTAGCAAATACACCTGACGCGGTGAGGCTTCGACTGCAGCAGGCTTGATGCCACCGACATGACTGTAACTCGGGTCGATGCCCCATTCATCATAGAATTTTTCTGGATTGAGACTGCCGCTCTCACCATGATGGGTCAGGAACTCAGCCGTATCAAAGCCGATGCCGCCCGCACCGATAATGGCAACTTTCTCGCCCACGGCTGTGCGATCACGGAGTACTTCTAGATAGGTCAGTACCTTAGGATGATCAATGCCTTCAATCTCGAGCGGTCTTGGCAATACACCGGTCGCGATCACGATGTCATCATATGCAGGCGATGCCTGGCTAAGTTTGTCATAATCGACGCGCTGATTGAGATGTAGCTTGATGTTGGGATGCAACTCAATCTGACGTTTAAAATAACGTAAGGTTTCGTAGAATTCTTCTTTGCCCGGAATGGTTTTGGCGATATTGAACTGGCCACCAATCTGATGTGAGGCTTCAAACAGGCTGACCTGATGCCCACGCTCCGCAGCATAGACTGCAAAACTCAAGCCGGCAGGGCCTGCACCAACCACGGCAATATTTTTCGGTGTTGCTACACTTTTAAATAACAGCTCAGTTTCATAACACGCGCGAGGATTGACCAAACATGAGGCGATTTGCTTACTAAAAATCTGATCTAAACAGGCTTGGTTACAGCCGATGCAGGTATTGATTTCATCACTGCGCCCTTCACTGGCCTTCAGCACAAATTCGGCATCCGCCAACATCGGACGTGCCATCGAAATCATATCCGCATCGCCATTGGCCAACACATGCTCTGCCATTTCCGGGGTATTGATGCGGTTTGAGGTAATCAATGGCACCGAAACACTACCTTTGAGCTTTTTGGTCACCCAAGTAAACGCAGCGCGCGGTACTTTGGTGGCAATGGTCGGAATACGCGCTTCATGCCAGCCGATCCCGGTGTTGATGATCGTGGCACCGGCTTTCTCGATCGCCTTGGCCAGTTGGATGACTTCTTCGAGGCTAGAACCACCTTCGACCAAGTCCAGCATCGACAAGCGATAGATAATAATAAAATTCTCACCAACTTCTTCACGGGTACGACGCACGATATCCACCGCAAGACGAATCCGATTGTCATAACTGCCGCCCCACTCATCATCACGATGGTTGGTGCGTGCCGCGATAAACTCATTGATCAAATAGCCTTCGGAGCCCATGATCTCAACCCCATCATAGCCAGCATGCTTGGCGAGCTTGGCGCAGTAGACAAAGTCGGCAATGGTCTGATGCACTTCTGCTGAGCTGAGTGCATGCGGTTTGACTGGATTAATCGGGGCTTGAATCGCAGACGGTGCCACGATTTCAGCTTGATAAGAATAACGTCCGGTATGCAAAATCTGTAAGGCGATTTTACCCCCCGCCTCA
>JASLJB010000184.1 GCA_030152605.1 Acinetobacter sp.
AAATGACGAGATTCGTGCGAAAGAAGTACGTCTCGTTGGTGCAGACGGAGAGCAAAAGGGAATCGTTTCATTAGCCGAAGCCTTGCGTGCTGCAGAAGAAGTGGAACTTGATCTTGTCGAAATCGTTGCCAATGCCGAACCACCTGTTTGTAAAGTCATGGACTTTAACAAACATTTGTTTGATCTAAAGCAAAAGCAAAAAGACGCCAAGAAAAAGCAGCATCAAGTACAGGTCAAAGAAATTAAATTGCGTCCTGGTACAGATATTGGTGATTACAATGTGAAGCTGCGTGCCATTCTTCGTTTCCTCGAAGAAGGCAATAAAGTTAAGATTACTTTGCGTTTCCGTGGTCGTGAAATGGCACATCAACAGTTAGGTCTGGTGCAATTGCAAAAGATTGAAACAGATGTGGCTGAATTTGGTGTTGTTGAACAACCACCAAAAATGGAAGGTCGTCAAATGGGTATGTTACTTGGACCGAAAAAGAAAAAGTAAGCCCTGAGAACTGACAAGAAAGCACTGCACGATGCAGTGCTTTTTTGTGCCTATGTGTTGTAAAGCATGTTATAAAAACATTAAATCAAACCTATTATCAAAATAGCGCAATACAGAAAAGGATATAAGATGATTGATTTATATTATTGGGGCACACCCAATGGCCATAAAATTACCATCGCACTTGAAGAGATGGGTTTGGATTATCAGATATTCCCGATCAATATTATGGAAAATGATCAATTCCAACCTGATTTTCTACGCATTTCTCCAAACAATAAAATTCCAGCTATCGTCGATCAAGATGGTCCGAACGGTGAGTCGATCTCTGTGTTTGAGTCGGGCGCGATTCTGCAGTATTTAGGGCGTAAAACAGGGCTGTTCTATCCAAGTGATGAACAGGCGCGAGTCGAGGTTGAGCAGTGGTTGATGTGGCAGATGGGAGGCTTAGGGCCGATGCTTGGGCAGAATCATCACTTTAGTCGATTTGCACCTGAGCGTATTGCCTATGCGACCGATCGTTATGTCAATGAAACTAAGCGCTTATATAAAGTCCTCAATCAGCAATTGATCGGGCAGAAATATGTGGCAGGGTCGTATTCAATTGCGGATATGGCGATTTTACCGTGGTTACTGCGACATGAATGGCAGCAGATTGAACTTGAAGATTACCCATATGTAAAAGAGTATGTGGAGCGTTTGACCGCACGACCTGCGATTCAAAAAGCACTCTCTATTCAAATTTAAACTGTTAGTACATGATTGATTTGGTCGATCCCAATTAAGCTCGAGTTATATTCTCATGGCTTATTTACTGTTATTTCTTTCCGCCTTTGGTGCTGCAACCTTACTGCCGTTGCAGTCCGAGGCGGTTTTGGTTGGTTTGTTACTTCAAGATCAGTACAGCGTTATCGCCTTAATCGCAGCAGCGAGTATCGGTAATGTTTTGGGTTCCTGTGTTAATTGGTATCTGGGTCTCAAGATTGAACAGTTTAAAGATCGTAAATGGTTTCCTGTCTCGCCTGAAAAGATGGCTAAAGCCACACTGATGTATCAAAAGTATGGCTACTGGTCATTATTGTTGAGTTGGATGCCGGTGATTGGAGACCCGATTACCTTGATTGCAGGTTTGCTCAGAGAGAATTTGTATCGGTTTTTGCTGATCGTCAGTCTTGCAAAAACAGGCCGATATATTTTTATTTATTTGATCGTGATCGGCCTGTTTTAAGATAGCGGATTACTTACACTGCTTGATATCAAAGTAGATACGATCATTAAACTTGAGTTTATAAAACTGCCAAAATTTTCTTGGTGCTGTGATGCTTGCATTGCTCACGGCATATTTCACTTGAGTGTCCATCAGGTTCACCCCCGAACTTTTCGATATTTCAACCTGAGAGATCTCATTTTTTCGTGAGAGTTTGAATGAAAACTCGACCTCACGGCTTTGTTGAGCGAGTTGTTCGGGCGTTATATTGAGATTCGGTTGGGTGTTATAACGAAAGGCGGTACTCTGATTGCTCTGTTGTTTGTTCCATACCTCTGATTCAAAATGATAAGTACAAATAGGACTCCTTTCTTTAAATGTCGCTGTACTCAGTTGTAGGCTAAATGGTTGTTCAGCAGTAAAAGGAACGGCCACACCATTTTTTTTATAAGGGCGAAACTTAGATTGATAAACAGCCCTAACGACCTTTTTATCGAGTTCAGGTAATCCAGAGCTTTGTGCGATCTCGACTTGGGTCACTTCGCCTTTCTCATTTCCATGAATGACCACACTTATCTGGCGATTCTGCTGTCTAAGTTCATGATCATTAAATCTGATGCGCGGCTGTTTCACCCAAACGATACGATCTGCACTGAGTTGGACCGTGTTTGTATTTTGAGTTTGCTCGTTGCTTGCCGCAGCAATGCTATATGGTGCAAAGCTGATACATCCAAGGATGAGTAGTGTTTTTTTCATTTTAAAATAAAGGCTTAGTTTTAGTCTGCATTAATATAGCAAAGTTAAATAAAAAGTGTGATGCGCTTCGCTCAATCTTATTTGTGCTCCAGGTACAGTGAATGGCCGTTGTGCGGGTGAGGCGTTTAAATGACTGCAAAAAATAAATTGAAAAGATCGGCCTAAACCTGTGTAAGTGCTTTTGTTTTATACTCAGATGATTTAGAATACTGCCTCCCTTACCTGCAGGTCGTGATCGCAATGGTGCGCACGTGCTGAACAGGTGCTTAAAGAGGTTGTTATGGCTAAGTTAAAAACTCGCCGTGGTGCAGCTAAACGTTTTAAAGCGACTGCT
>JASLJB010000194.1 GCA_030152605.1 Acinetobacter sp.
TGGCACCTGTGCTTTTATTGATGCCGAGCATGCGCTCGACCCACAATATGCACGTAAGCTCGGTGTTGACATCGATAACCTCCTTGTTTCACAGCCTGACCATGGTGAACAAGCACTTGAAATTGCAGATATGTTGGTGCGCTCTGCCGCAATCGACATGATCGTGATTGACTCCGTGGCAGCACTTACCCCACGCGCCGAGATTGAAGGCGAAATGGGTGACTCTCATATGGGTCTACAAGCGCGCTTGATGAGTCAAGCGCTACGTAAAATCACCGGTAATGCCAAACGTTCAAACTGTATGGTGATCTTTATTAACCAGATCCGTATGAAAATTGGTGTGATGTTTGGTAGCCCAGAAACCACCACCGGTGGTAACGCACTGAAGTTCTATGCTTCTGTACGTCTAGATATCCGCCGTATCGGTCAAGTGAAAGAAGGCGACGAGATCATTGGTTCAGAAACCAAAGTCAAAGTGGTGAAAAACAAAATGGCGCCGCCATTTAAAGAAGCCCTATTCCAGATCTTATACGGCAAAGGCACCAACCATCTCGGTGAATTGATCGACCTAGCGGTACAACAAGAATTGGTACAAAAAGCCGGTGCTTGGTACTCGTATCAAGGCAACAAAATTGGTCAAGGTAAAAACAACGTGATTCGCCACCTTGAAGAACATACCGAATTGGCGCAAGACCTCGATCGTATGATCCGTGAAAAACTCTTGACCACAGTCACTGCGACCCCGGAAACAGAAGATGAACCTGCGGAACTCGATGTCTAAGTCTAAGACACAAAGATCTGCCACAGCATAACTTAGGTTACAGTTCTATCTAAACGCCCCATCTGGGGCGTTTTAGCTTTAGGACATCTTAACTTTGAGGGTGTTTTAGCTTTGGGGCGTTTTTTGTTGGCAGATTTGATACCATAGCCCCAGTAGCATTATCCACAAAGTCCCAACTGAGAAGATCCCTGCTATTCTTTGTTTCGTATTTCCCAAGGTTGTTGCATGTCGGTTTCAAAATTTCCAAACTATTTAGATCCAGAACGGCTTAGAGCCGAGTTTGGCCAAGCTGAAGACCTTGCGCCTATTGAGCAATGCAACTCTATCAAAGCCGGTGCAGATGCGGCGCTTGAGTCAGCCTGCGACCTAGATCCGGCAGCACTAGAGGATGAGGATGCCGCAGCGCTCGCAGAACCCGGCATCACAGGCACGCGACTGCGCTCTTATGCCTTTGCGGTACTCACCCGGCGTGAATACTCTAAAGTTGAATTAATCGAAAAACTGATGTTACGCGCAGAAAGCCGTGCTGAAGTGGAAAAATTGGTCGAGGAGTTTGCTGCCGCCAACTATCAAAGTGATGAGCGTGTGGCTGAAATGACCATTCGCAGTCAAGTCCGTCGCGGCAAAGGTCCCTATCGGATCAAGCAAGTACTGAAAAACAAGCATCTGGAAAACACCCAGCACCAAGAAGAACTTAAGGAAATCGACTGGGATGAACAGGCCTATCAACTCAAGCTAAAAAAGTTTGGGCCAGAGGTTGCACAGGAGATGAAAATCAAAGCCAAGCAAATTCGGTTTTTACAATATCGTGGTTTTGAAATGGATGCGATCATGCGTGCCATTCGCCGCAAAGCTTAAACCGGATGCCTTTTGAGGATGAGAAAAAACTCAATGTTAGGCGTGGCGCAGTGCCGAGAGAGAGATGTTGAGAGGATCGAGAGAGAAAAGCGTGTGTTTACTGAAATTATTATAATGAGGTCAATCAGAAATCTGGTGGCAACCCTATTAGCAAAATTTCGGCACATCATAGATCTGCTACCGTTGCTACCTTCCGGTCCTGGCGGGGTTTACAGAGTACAATTGCGAAACCACCAATAGGGCTACCATTGCAGGAACAGAGTATAGAGATTTTTTCAGTGGATGCAAGTCTGAATTTCCATTTTAAGCAAGCGATTCATTCGTTTGATTATTTGACCATCAACTTGGCGTTCTATCGCTCAAATTCAGCACAATCCTCCCCCAAGAAACACCCGATACAGATCAAACCTACCGCTTTGCTTGATGCCGATTCCAAAAAATTGCTAGAAGTTTGTAACTTCATCTTGCAAATCAACTTCTAGATGTCTTTAATGACAAAAGATCACAGCGCGATATTATGTATGTGTTTGAATTTACTATAATGCGTTATCAACTAGCGACGCTCAATCCAACAAACCTACAGCGCAAATCGACCCAACCCTACGGATTTAATATTATGCTCAAACCGCATGTTCTTTTTTCTATCGCAGTCATGAGTTCGGTACTTGGCTCAGCAAGCGCTTATGCCATTCCCATCGAATCTCGTGGTTTGAGCCAATCCAGTTCTTCTTCCAACGTGGCCAATAGCCCCAACCCGATCGCCGGCAATCTCAACTGGGATCTAATCCAGAAAAACCAGCAGCTTGAAAGCCAGATCCGTGAGTTACGCGGCAAGATGGAAGAACAAGACCATCAAATTGATCAACTCAACAAAGAACTGACCAACCGCTATACCGATCTCGATCAGCGCCTCGAACTGTTGCAGCAAAAGCTTGATCCAGATGCACAGACAGATACCGATGAGAGCGGTGCCGATGCAGAACAACCTGCAGCAGAAACAGCAGCGCCTGCACCCGCAGCAGTCACACCGACTGCACCCAACACCAGTAGCGCCAACCCAAACAGCAACCCGCAAACTAAAGCCAATACCAACAACCAGATCGCAGTCAACCATACAGCAGCATCGAATACCAGCAATCCACAAGAACTGGAAAAAGCAGCCTATACCGTGGCTTTAGATGCGTATAAAAAAGGTGGTGCCAAACAAGCGATTGCACCGATGAAGAACTTTATCAAGAGCTATCCCAACAGCATTTATACCGGCAATGCCTATTTTTGGTTAGCTGAGTTTAATCTCGCGATTGATCCACCGAATTACAATGAAGCCAAAAAGAACTATGAAACCGTGGCAGCGCAATTTCCTAATTCAGCCAAATCACCACGCGCACTGTACCAACTGTATAACATCGCCAAAGAAGTAAATAAAAACAATGCTTCTGCCAATGTCTATAAATCTAAACTCCTCAGCACTTATCCAAACTCTGAAGAAGCCAAATTCTTTAAAAAGGCTTAATCGCCAAGCCAGCCCTAGGGGCTGCAATAAAAAACCGCCTCAAGCAACTTGAGGCGGTTTTTTATTGTGTTACTTTTTCTTTTTTCTTTTTTCTTTTTTCTTCTTTTCTCTTTTTTGGTTTTTGATTTTTCTTTTTTTTTGCTTTCGTCTTAGCACTTTGTTTTGTTCGAGTTGACAGTGAACTAGACCGCCTTGTCCGCTTTGGCTTGCAGCAATTTATCAATCACACCAAATTTTTTAAATAGCTTGGCACGACGTGAAGGATAGATATTGGCTTTGTTTAAATCACCTTGGTAATGCTCAAAAACCAACTTATCCATCTTTTTAAACCACAGCGCAGGGATCAATGCCGGCAATAACATACTGGCATAACCACTTGGTAATTCCGGCGCTTCATTAAAATGACGCAAAGCTTGGAATGGACGAGTCGGATAAGCATGATGATCCGAGTGACGCTGCAACTGATATAAAAACAGATTGGTCACGATATTATTGTTATTCCAACTATGCTCTGGCATGGTTCGCACATATTTACCATCGGCGGTTTTTTGGCGTAATAATCCATAGTGCTCGATATAGTTAATAATTTCGAACAAGCTAATCCCATAAAAAGATTGGGTTAATAAATACGGCAGTGTGCCCTTTCCAAACACCCCCAACATACTGCCATGAAATGCAGCAGACATGCCCCAACCTTGCAACAACTCGTTGTCTTTGGACCAGAACGATAATCCTCGACGTTTTAAACGATTGTTTTCGATTTGGATCGCAGACTTAAAAGAACCCACCACAGTGCGCGGCCAAAACTGATAGAACGACTCTCCCATTTGCGATGAAGCTGGGTCCTCAGGCGTTGCAGCACGTTTATGGTGACCATAAGGATGCTCAACTCGGAAATGGTTATAACCCGTAGGCACCAAGGCCAAATGCGAAAGAATATGGTCAATGCGCGAGGACTTATGGCTTAATTCATGCGCAGTATTGATCGCGATCCCATTGATCGCCCCCATGGTCATTCCCAACAACACTTTGTCCATCAACGGGGTATTTTTGCGTCCCACCAAATAGCAGGCGTAAATATTGGCAGCATATTGCAGTGGAATAAAAGACTTCACCAAGCGCGCATAGTATGGGTCTTTTTCTAAGAGCTTGACTTGATCGGCATCTGGATTGTTACGATCCTTGCCCACCAACACATCAATCGTTGGAATCACCACATGCAACAAAAGTGGACCTGCGAAAGCAAATAGCTTTTTAGCTGGCTTAGGTGCGAATTGATAACCCGCCAACGCTGCCAAGCCAATCACAGGTAAAGCTGGACTAATCATCCATAAATATCTTTTCTTGTCGAGTTGCAAGCCAGACTGCACAGGCAGATTCGATAAAGATTGATTAATTTGCACGGTAGCATTCATTGCTGCTTCTTCCCTTTTTTCTCGGTATGCAACTATCTTGGTGTAAATATGCGTGAGATAATAGTTGCAAGCGTCCAAAAATCCTGTGTTACAGTCTTTGGCACGTTGAGCATTGTTTTTGTCCCATTATCACAACTCATTCATTTATATTGCATTTATCATTAACCCCATTCACTTACAATCAGAATATATGGATGCACTCAGCAAAATTTTAGATGATATTCATCTAAATAGATCAGAATACCTCTACCTCAACACGCATGGCGATTGGGCCTTTCGTATGCAGCAGCAGCCTGCGGTATTGGCCTATATCGTGCTCTCGGGGGAGCTCTATCTGCATCTAGATCAAAGCGCTAGCACACGTCCAGATCCAAGCACGACCCCACATCCAGATCAAAGGCTAAACCTTCATGCAACTGCGGGTGACATTCTGATGTTACCCGCAGGGCAAGCACATCGTTGCAGTCCCTTCGCGTCTCCTGATCAACTGATTGAAACTGTTGATATCAGCAGTATGTTTGCAGGCACGAAACAAGATGTGCTCTACATTGGTACACATCATTCTGATCTGCCTATTGCAGCACAGACTGCCCCAGATCGCACAACAAACACTGCAACAGGTGCATCAACAGATCAACAGCATGCGCCAGCATCCCACAATCTGATCATGGCGATTCGCTGCCAGATCGACACCATCATGGCCAAACCGCTGCTCAATGCCTTGCCTGAATATCTACACCTGCACAATCTACTCAATCATCGTGCACCCGAATGGTTGCAGATCGGACTGTCATTTTTGGCACAGGAAACCCTGCACGTACTTCCTGGACGTGACAAGATCATTGATCATTTGATTAGTATCTTATTTATAGAATGCGTGCGTGATTATATTCTGAGTATTGAAGACTCGCAGAATTGGCTCAATGCACTCAGTCATCCGCAACTCTCGAATGCCCTGACTGCGATTCACACCCAACCTGCATTTGCATGGACCGTGGAAAGCTTGGCTGAACAATGCTGTATGTCACGCTCCAAATTTGCCAGCATCTTTCATGAGTTGGTTGGCGATACGCCTTTGGCTTATTTACAACAGCACCGTATGAATCTGGCCTGTCAGTTACTACGGGAAGGTCAACTCTCGATCCAACAGATCGCCCATCAGGTGGGCTATAGCTCTGACACCACCTTTAGCCAAAGTTTTAAAAAACGCTTTGAACAAAGCCCGAATCAATATCGCAAACAGTATGCTTGATGCTGCATCCCCCAGGCTGAGCGTATCACTCAGCAGCATTGCATGGAGATTAAAAGCAAAAAAGGCGCCGAGGCGCCTTTTCCATGTTGTTTAAGCACTGCTACAAAGCATGGCTTCAATCAAAATCTTATTTGATTTTGGCTTTTGACTTCAGGTATTCGGTGTAATCACCCAATAACTGCTGACCGCGTTGACGTTGATACAACTGTGTCAATTCATTCATTTGCTCAGGGCTTAAAGCACCTTCCGCTGCTGAACTGACATTTGCAACCGCCACCATCACCATTTCATTCGGTAATGCCGTCGTGGTCACTGACCACATACCATCTTTAGGCGCACTCAGACTAAACGCAGCACGCTCAATCTCACGCTTCAAACCTTGTGAACGCGTAAACGTACCAGCATGTTCAAATGCCAAGCCATGCTTGGCAAGTACTTGCTGTGCAGGCATGCTCTTAAAGTCCGCGATGATCGCTGCATTTTTGGCTTTGGCAGCCTCATATGCTTTTTGCTCAGTCACTTTGGTTTTGACGATATTTTTCACTTGATCAAGTGTACGTATACCCGCTGGGTGATAATCACGAACTTTCACCCAAACCATGTCACCGTTAGCCAAAGCAATATTGGCAGAACTATTGCGATCGCCATTTTTGACTTCGTCATTAAACAATTTTACTTTAACGTTCGGGTCTGACAAAACTGCATGCTTCGATGCTAGGCTGACACCTTTGGCTGTTTCAATTTTCGCAGTTTTAATTTCTTGCGTCACCAGATCCAAAGCATCGTTATTCACAACAGCATCATTGAGTTGATTGACCGTATCTGCAAAATAGTTTGCAGTTTTGGTCTTGCTCAACTCTGCAGCCAATTTGTCTTTTTCAGCTTCAAAAGACGGAATCGCTTCAGAAATTGCTTTAGACACAATCAAGTGATAACCAAACTTAGTTTTCACTGGTTGAGAGACTTGGCCTTGACCCGCATTCACCGCTTGATCAAACTCATCTCCAAACGCGCCTGCAGTATAACTAATCAAACCGCCTTTGGCTTTTGAAGATGGATCATCTGAATACTGTGCCGCTGCATCAGCAAATGATTGTCCCGCTTTAATTTTTGCATAGACATCATTGGCCAGTTTTTGCGCTTCAGCCTCGGTACGCGTATCCACACCGATCAAAATTTGCTTCACTTCATGCTGGAAGTTCTGCTTGCGCTTCTCTACAAACTGCGCATAGGCTTGCTGCAATTCAGCATCAGTGACACTGACTTGAGTCTGCTGCAACATGCTTGGCGAAAGCACAACATAGTCCACATCGACTTGAGCGGCTTGTTTAAATTGATCTTTATGCTTGTCGTAGTAGTTGGCAATATCTTGATCTGATACTTTTACCGCAGCGCGATAAGCATCGAGTTTAATACTAGATAAATACAAATCACGTTTTTGAGTTTGCAAGTTTGCAATTTGCGTAATATCAACACTGTTCACCAATGCATTGCTCGCAATCGCACCACTGAGCATATTCAAAGCGTGATCTTGGCGTAAGTTTTCAATCAAGGCCTGACTGCTCATGTCCACTGAGCGCAAATACTGCTCATAGAGGACTTTAGAGAACTGACCATTTTCATGAAAGTCAGGTGCTTGCGCAATCATTTGCTCAATTTGCGCATCACTTAAAACGATCCCCAATTTTTTAGCTTGCTGTACCACCAATGAACGGGCCACCAAACTCTCAAGTGCAGCATTTTCAATAAATGGAACATTGAGCAATGTTTCATCACCTTGAACATACTTTAAATACTGATCTTTTAAGTTTTTAGTTTGAAAATCAAAATCTTTTTTTGAAATTACCTGACCATTCACAGTTTTAGCTGCGTCCGCTTGCTGCCCCCCACTAAAATAACCCTCGATGCCCACCAGAGCAAAAGGTGTTAAAAATAAAATGAGCAGGAGTTTACCAAGCCAACCCCTAATGAGATTACGAAAAGATTCCATAGGTATTCCAATATTTTATTCCGTGAGGATTCTAACTGATATTCAAAAATGAATGAATGAGCAAATTATTAATATTTGAAATAATAAAGAAATAAAAATAAAAAACGCGCCCTAGAGGCGCGTTTTGAGCGATTTTGAGCTTATGCCACAGAATCTTTTAAGCCTTTACCGGCTTTGAAACTTGGAACTTTGCTGGCTTTAATTTGAAGTTCTTCGCCAGTTTTAGGGTTACGACCTGTACGTGCAGCACGGTCTTTCACACTGAAAGTACCAAAACCCACAAGCGTAACAGTATCGCCTTGTTTCAACGCTTCGCCAATTGAAGCAATAGTCGCGTCCAATGCTTTACCTGCATCAGTCTTAGACAATCCCCCTTTCTCTGCAATCGCGTCAATTAATTCTGATTTATTCATGAAGATTTTGTCCTCTTATATCGTT
>JASLJB010000214.1 GCA_030152605.1 Acinetobacter sp.
AAACCGTCGCTTAGCGTTTGCTCGTACTCGTTCAGCTGCAACTGTTGGTAAATTATTTACCGTACTTGGCCCTCGTTATAAAGAACGTAACGGCGGCTATCTACGTGTGCTTAAAGCGGGCTTCCGTGCAGGTGATGCTGCGCCAATGGCTTATGTTGAGCTTGTAGATCGTGAAGCGAAAGCTTCAGCTGAATAATTTTTTATAAATTATTCGTGAAAAAGGTCAGTTTTTTAAACTGGCCTTTTTTTACGTCTATTGTTTGACAATTTTAGGCTTTGTCCTGAACTGATATGAAAAAAGTCGCATTCGCTTAAACTTGACATTGAGTATTGTCAGAATTATGTTTTAATAAAAATGTATTCAAACACAGGTAATAAAAACAACATGGAAAAGCACATTGATATTTTGATCGTCGGCGCAGGCATATCCGGGATTGGTATGGCGGCACATTTATTACGTAAGTGTCCACAGCGTCAGTTTGACATTATCGAACGTCGCGAAAGCTTTGGCGGCACATGGGATTTATTTAAATATCCGGGTATTCGCTCAGACTCAGATATGTCGACCTTTGGTTTTGATTTTAAGCCTTGGCAAAACTCAAAAGTGTTGGCCGAAGGTGCGGCGATTAAAGGTTATTTGGGTGAGGTGGTTGAAGAATATAAACTCTTAGAAAAAATTCATTTCCAGCATCGCGTGTTGAGCGCTGATTATGATTCTTCAACACAGAAATGGCATGTATTAATTGAAGATGCAGCGCAGAAACAACAAACTTGGATTGCGAATTTTGTTATAGGTTGTACTGGTTATTATAATTATGACCAAGGCTTTCAGCCGAGCTTTCCTGAACAAGATCAATTTAAGGGTCAGATCGTACATCCGCAACATTGGCCTGAACAGTTAGATTATCAAGGCAAGAAGGTGGTGATTATCGGCAGTGGTGCGACTGCGATTACCCTGGTGCCTGCAATGGTGAAAAACGGCGCAGGGCATGTCACCATGCTGCAGCGTTCACCGACCTATATTGCTTCGATTCCATCTGTTGATTACATTTATGACAAGATGCGTAAAGTACTGCCTGAAGATCTGGCCTATAAACTCACCCGTGCGCGTAATATTGGCGTGCAACGCGGTATTTATGCCTTGGCGCAAAAACAACCCAAGTTATTGCGCAAGTTTTTACTCAAGTCGATTCAGATGCAACTCAAGGGTAAAGTGGATATGAAGCACTTTACACCTGACTATAATCCTTGGGATCAACGCTTATGTGTGGTGCCAGACGGTGATTTATTTAAAATTCTACGTTCAGGTCAAGCCAGTGTTGAAACAGATCATATTGAGAAGTTCACCGAAACGGGGATTCAACTCAAATCAGGCCAGCATTTAGAGGCTGATATTATTGTATCTGCGACAGGCTTGGAAATTCAGATCCTCGGTGGGATTAAAGCGACTGTTGATGGGCAAGCGATTAATACCTCACAACATATGCTTTACCAAGGGGTAATGGTCAGTGATGTGCCGAACATGGGTATGATCATTGGCTATATTAATGCCTCATGGACACTGAAAGTGGATATCGCTGCTGATTATATTTGTCGTCTACTGAACTATATGAACACGCATAATTATGCAGAAGTGATCGCTCAGGGTGATCCGGCTGAAATGATGCCAGATACGGTGATGGGAAGTTTAAGTGCCGGCTATATTGCACGTGCGGTCGATGTGATGCCGAAACAGGGTAAGCATGCGCCATGGAAAGTGACCAATAATTATTTGGCCGATCGTAAAGACCTGAAAAATGCAAAATTTGAAGATCAGGTACTGAAGTTTAAAAAGCTGACGCTTCAAGACGTCGCGGCTAAAAAACCAAAATTGGTGTCTTAAACTTTTATCTTGATCCAATATTAAAAAAAGGAGCCGCGGCTCCTTTTTTAATGGCATTGCTTTTTAGTGTTTAGAAAACGTAGATGTTAGGGTTTATAAAGTTCTTGAGATTAACTCTTTCATGATCTCATTGGTGCCGGCGTAGATACGGTTAGCGCGGTTGTCGATATAGGCGCGTGCGATTGGATATTCCATCATATAACCATAACCGCCATGCAGTTGTAGACATTCATCCACCACTTTGGAATACATGTCTGAGATTTTATATTTCGCAGCAGCAGCGGCATCGATCCCGAGTTGATCTTGGAGTTGAAGTTGCATACAGCGATCCAAATAGGCACGACAAAAATCAATCTCGGTGCGTAGCTCGGCCAATTTAAAGCGTGTGTTTTGGAAACTGCTGATGGTTTTACCAAAGGCTTTACGCTGTTTGGTATATTCAACCGTATGTGCAAACGCTGCTTCGGCACCGGCTTGGCAGATAATCGCCACGATCATGCGTTCCCATGCCAGCTCTTTCATCAGCATCATAAAGCCCATGCCCTGCATACCTAGCAGATTTTCTTTGGGTACCCTTACATTGTCAAAGAACAATTCGCAGGTATCTTGGCCTTTCATGCCGATTTTATTCAAGGGCGTACCTTTGCTAAATCCAGCGCGCTCAGCTTCCACAATGATCAAAGAAAGATTGGCAGAGCCTTTGTCACTATTGCCGGTTTTACACACCACGATCGCCATGTCGCACAGATAGCCATTGGTAATGAAGATTTTAGAGCCATTGATCACGTACTCATCGCCATCGAGCTCAGCTGTGGTGCGTACAGCTTGCAAATCTGAGCCTGTACCGGGTTCTGTCATGGCGATTGCGGTGACGGCTTCACCACTGGCCATTTTCGGTAGCCATTGTTGTTTCTGAGTTTCGTTGCCAAAATTGTTGATGTAGTTGGCAACGATATCGGAGTGTAGTGAAAAACCTGTAGCAGAATCCAAGGCATAGGCCTGTTCTTCAATCAGGATCATGCTGTAGAGACGATCTACGCCGGAACCGCCATATTGCTCTGGCATGGTGGCACAGAGTAAACCCAGTTCACCGGCCTTGCGCCAGAGATCACGATCGACATGTTGTTGTTGCTCATAGTGTTCGGTATTGGGCACCACTTCTTTGGCATAAAACTTACGTACAGTTTCTCTAAAATATTCATGTTCTTCTTGAAATAACTCACGGGGTAGCATGTTGGCTAAGGGGCGAATTGGACCTGATTGCATGGTTATTATTTTCCTAACAGATTGATCGTTGTTATGAAATTAAAAGATTTGCAACTGGGTCTCAATGTGCTGAACGCTCATTTGTCTAAATAAAATGATCAGTTTAGCCATTTGCTTTAAATTGGGACTTGTTTCGGCGCAGAATCGATGGATTCGGTTAAACTAAGGGCGTTTAAGCAATGATTTTTGCCGTGAAGGAAATAATGATGACTGAGAGTTTAACTTTAGAAGAACGTAAAGTAATTTATCGTGCACGACGTGGATTGAAAGAAATCGATATCTACTTCGACCCTTATGTAAAAAACTGCTATCTACAAGCCGATGCCAATGAAAAAGCCTTGTTTGCAGAACTGGTCGAGCAAGAAGATCCCGATCTATTGGATTGGTTTATGGAAGTGACTGAGCCACCACGTCCTGAACTTAAAGATTTGATTCTACAGCTTAAACATTATGTGCATGCCGGCTGAGTCCAGCACATCCGTGCATGAGCACTATCAGTTGAAACCCAGTCGTTATGCACTGGGATTTCAATTGTGCTGCTTGCTGGTGATGCTGGTGACGGTCTATATGAGCTTAGATCGTAATCAGGTGATCATCTTTGTATTTCTGGCCAGCATCTGCTGGTTTTTATTTTTAAAACAAGATCGAATCGAGATTTTATCTGCACTGGATCAAGAGTTGTGGAGCATACGCTGGTTGCAGTCGCAACAGCTAGAGCGGGTAAAGATTCGGATGATATTTGATCACCAGTTTTATATTGTGCTTCACTTTGAGTCGCGTCATATCCGACCGCTGCTGATTTGGCCTGATCAGTTAGATCGAAAGTCATGGAAAAGTATAAGGCTTCGCGCTAAATTGATGTAATTGTCAGACAGTTGGCATTATGTAATATTTGAAAGGTTGTTGATTAAACTACATTTATTAATAAATTGGTGTTTTAATTCAAAAATTGTTGGACATTTCGGAAGAAAACCACTAAATTAAGCTTATTGTTAGACAGAAGTTTGAATGAATTAGCATCATTCGCTGTACATTTAACACACCGACAGCAACTGAGGAATTTCAAGTGTTTGAAGTTCAAATGTGGATGTTTCTGGTCATTGCAATATGTCTTGCAATCTTAATAGGAAGACTAGGAACGGTGCTGAGGGAACAGATTGAGAAAGACAAAACCTATTAATCCTGCAAAGGATTTACCCTTTAATAAGTAGCATGTGTCGAACCGTCGCAATGCTGCTTTTTTTTGCCTAAAATTTAAAGAATTATTTATTTAGGTCAATTTTTCCACATTACATAAATGACACACTGCGCTGATGCATCCAAAGATCAGATAACTTCAAAGATCAGATCCGTCTTAATCTGATGTTCTTGAGCATAGAGTTCTGATATTTTGAGATTAAAGGAATAATCACAACGATACAGGTCCAGACGTATGTCTAATATTTATAAAATAAGCTCAATAATCGTCACGACAGTGGCTGTAAGTTCCTTCCTCGTCGGCTGTGCCACGACGACAAAAACCGGTGCCAAAGTTGGCGTTGGCTTTTCTGAAAAACATATTTTGCCACCGATCTTAGCCATGGGTGATGTCGACATGGTCTGTAATAGCAGCAATGCTTTAGCGCCAGTGATGATGTCGACGCAATCCATGGGTGCAGACCCGACCCGAATGGCAGTCTTGTTATATGCGGCCTCTGGTGTGTGTGCTGAAAACAATGCTTTAAATGCTGAATTGCGTTATTTACGTGCCTCCAAAGCGGGTCAGGTCAGTGAGGCACAAGATGCGCGAATTGAGCAGAAGCGCTGGGCGGCGATCGCAGCAGAACGTCAATACACCGGTTATCAACTATTTGCACAGCGTTGGGAAACAAAATATAAATATAAGTTAGGTGAATCTTGTCCGAAAATGGATCAGGGTTTAGATCAAACCGTGTACCTGTTGGGGCTCGTCAGCGGTCTACAGTCGATGACCAATGATATTAGTTCAGGTGGGCAAGCACACATTCCCAAAGATATTGCGGCCATCGTTGAGCGCAGTATGACCTGTTTGGATAACACTGAATATTGGGGTGCACCCCAAGCCACGCGTGCGGTGATTTGGACCTTGTTGCCGGGATCTGGGGACGGAAAACCTGACCCTTATCAGACCCTGAAACAGTCGATGCAATTGGGTGAGCAAAAAGGGGTGCGTTTATCACATGCCTTGAATGCGGTTGCTGCCCAAGCCAGTGGAGATGATGGCAAGATTCGTGATGCTTTACGTGCCTATGCCGCATCAACAGGGGAGGACAAAAGCGTCAATCCAGAATTTCGCTTGATCGATCAAATGGCCAGCCAGATGGTGCAGAATATTGCGGATCGTTATTGGACCGAGCATACCGGGGTTCGTGCCAATGAAGATGGCCTGAGTCATTTTTGGGATGATCAGGCACCCAAAGGCGATGATGATTGGTTCGAAGACGCCGCGGACACCTCCGTGAGCCCAAACTAATCTCCTGTTGGCATTGGCTTCGATGCTACATAGAATCATTTTAAATACATGCTTTTGCGCAGAAGAAGGATAAATTGGAGTGACTTCTTCTGCAAAGACTAAGAGGTGATGCGATGAAAGAACAGCAGATTAAAAACAAAATTATTTTAATTGCATTGCTGCTATTCATTTCAGCATGCCTACAGGTCTTTTCACAATACTTCATCTACTGGAAATTTAGTTTTTACACTGAGCCTTGGCGCTGGTGGACGGCACATTGGGTACATGTGGGCTGGATTCATTATCTACTCAATATGTTGGCATTTATCTTCTTGCCTTTTATCTTTCCACAGATGAAGAATCGCTATCTGATCGCTTTACTGTTGCTATTACCGCCCTTAATGAGTTTTAGTTTCTACGCGATCTATCCCAATATCGAAGCCTATGCAGGACTGTCTGGGGTATTACATGGACTGTATGTTGCGGTCGCGATCTTCTATCTACAATTTGCCAAAGAGCGTAAATTTGCACTGCTGGTCTTATGCTTGGTCGGTGCAAAACTTGCTTGGGAAAACACTTTTGGCTCTTTACAGACCGCAGAGTTGATTGGTAGTCCGGTCTTGGTCGAGGCGCATGCCGTTGGTGCATTTTGGGGCGGCGTACTGGCAGGGTTGTACTTGCTGCTGGGCTGGATCAAAAAACCGAAGAAAATTGACTAAAAATACAAAATTATAAATAGACCTGTCATATGAATTGAGTGGCAAGTGATTCAAATTGCTAGATGTATAACACCAATAGTGATGAGAGATGGATCTCTGAACTCAGGAAAACTATGCCATTGCAGTCATGGTGGCAGTACATAATAAAACTGGATCAATCATGCAGGATAAACAACAAAATAAATCTGAGCACAACAATCGTCAGCGCAGCAATCTTCAGCCACCGCGAGGACTGCACCGACTCGGCCATATCTGGACGGAGTGGGTTAGTACCTTGGTGGTGTTGGCGCTGTTATTACTGACTTTGATCATCGGTACGGGAGAAATGATCCACGGACAGATGCTTAGGCTCGGCGAAAGTTTGTATGGCGATCAAAAGATCGCAATGCAATATTCATTTCTACGTGCAACACCGACCCAACCCAGCTGTGATCGCAATCCCAATATCGATCTGTTGGTTCAGCAACAAATGAACAATAGTGCCGGCGATGAGTTTGCTGATTTTTTTGGTACAGCATCTAAAGATGAAGTACGTCAGTCAGTACTCGCGGCACAGCAGCTCTGTGAAGACAAGTATGTGTTTTATGACAAGACCATACAGCATATCGAGCAACATCCAAGCCTGCCGCTTTATCGCAATATTGAGTTGGGTTTCTTTAAAGCCTTTCAGTTCGGCACTGAAAATCGTGCGCTGTTATTGGTGTTGATGGTGGTTTTTGCCGCGATCACCACCACACTCAAAGTTCATCATATCGCCTTACGCAGCCCCCAAAGCCGATTAGACTATCGTGTCTATGCTGTATTTATGCTGGTGGGCAATACACTGATGGCGGCCTCTGCGCTGAGTCAGTATCGTTCTGTGATCAATTCGGGTGTCGCATCCGACATTGAAAGCCTGATGATCTATTGGCTATGGATCATCTTATTTAGCATCTTGGCATTGATCAGTCTAATACAGCTCATACGCATACCTGCGAATGCGCAGCCGGGTGGGAGTTTGGGCAAGGCGCTGTTGTCTGTGCCGTTATATGCCTATATGGCCACCATTACCGGCATCAGCTTTACCTTCTTTATGCATTATCCAATGGGGCAGGGTATTTATCTCGGTCAATTGGTGGAGTTCTCCAGTATTTTCCTCAATCTCGCCTTGTTTATCTGGGCCGGGATGTTGCTCAAGCAAACCCTGATTGTAGATAAATTCTTAAACATTTTACGACCTTGGAATTTGGCGCCTGAAACCCTGACGTGGATCATCCTCTTGGCTGCGGCTTTGCCGACCGCCTATACCGGTGCTTCGGGGATTTTCGTGATCGCTGCGGGTGCGATTATCTATAAAGAAGTCTGGAATGCGGGTGGTCGTCGCCAATTTGCTTTGGCTTCTGCTGCCATGTCCGGCTCGCTGGGCGTGGTATTACGTCCTTGTCTATTGATCGTGGTGGTGGCTTCACTCAATAAGGAAGTCACGACGGATCTGCTCTATCACTATGGAATGTATGTGTTTTTGATTACCTCAAGCATGTTCTTGCTGGTGTCTTTATTTTTCGCTGAGCAGAAGTTCCGTGTTGCAGCACCGCGTACGGCATTGCCATTGTCGCTGAAAGGTTTGCTGAAAGTAGTGCCTTATGTGCTGATCTTCGCCTTGATCTGGGTATTTTACAAATATGCACTGAATACCAAAATGGATGAATTCACCGCACCGATCATGATGCCGATCATTCTGTTGGCGATCGTGTTATTTGAAAAATTACGCCATGAACATGCACCGATCGCAGCGGTAGGGCATTGGGATGAGTCACTCAATCCAGCAGTGTCGCCAACACAAGCCAAAGTGCAAGAACAGGCTTTGCCAAGGCTTGGATTTTTTAAAGCCATCCATAGTGCGAGCAGTGAAACGGTCGGGCATATTGGTGCCTTGGTGATCTTGATGGCGCTTTCTGTCAGTGTGGGCGGCTTCCTTGAGCGGGTGCATCTGATGGATGTTTTCCCGACCGATATTAGCAGTACGCTCTTGGTCTTGACCTTAATCGTGATATTGATGGTTTTTGTGGGCATGATCATGGACCCGTTTGGTGCGGTGATCCTGATCTCTGCAACGGTGGCACCTGTCGCTTATCAATACGGGATCGATCCGGTGCATTTCTGGATGATTACCCTGATTGGTTTTGAGTTGGGCTATGTGTCTCCACCGGTTGCGCTCAATCACTTACTTGCGAGGCAGTCGATCGGCGATGCGGAGGTGGCGGCAGCCGATGCAGAGGTTCGTCATCTGTCGTTTTACTATCGTTATGAACGTTGGATCTTGCCGCTCATCGTGATGTTCCCATCGATGCTAATCATTGCCTATCTGCCTTATATCTTTAAGATGTTTGGTTGGTATAGTTAAGTGATCTAGCGCTCAGAGCGCGATACGCCAAAAGCCAGTCAGTGTCATGCTGACTGGCTTTTTTGTGATAGTGCAATTGGCTTAGCAAGGCTGTGATACCAGCAAGAAGATATTTATGATTTCAACCGACCTTGCCACATCGGACTACACAGCAGCACGGCAAAGAGGATAAAACCAAAACCGATCAGACTGTAGAGATCCGGCATTTCCGCCCAAAACAGATAACCCAAGATAGCGGCAAAGACGATGGCACTATAGTTCACTGGGCCGATTTGACCGGCAGGGGCCAGTTTGTAGGCATAGGACATCAGCACTTGGCTGACGCTGGCGAGTAAACCTGCTGCGGCCATAAAGCCAAACTCAATCCAACTAAACGGCCGCCATGACCAAAACATCGGGATGGCTGAAATTAAACTACCAATCAGGCAAAAGTAAAATACGATTCGTTCCGGTGGTTCGGTCGCGGTCAGTGCGCGAACTGTGACATAGGCCATGGCCGCCAAGAAACTGGCCCCTAATCCCACCGCAGAAATCAGATTAAACACGCCCTGATCTGGTTTGGCGACGAAAAGTACCCCGACCAAACCCACGGCTGCGGCGATCAGCAT
Organism: Acinetobacter sp.; assembly: GCA_030152605.1. Classification (GTDB taxonomy): domain Bacteria; phylum Pseudomonadota; class Gammaproteobacteria; order Pseudomonadales; family Moraxellaceae; genus Acinetobacter. The sequence continues at coordinate 9,329 of JASLJB010000214.1, forward strand.
CGGTGCTGTAATTTTCTCTTTAAGAAATAACCATGCGATCAAGGGGATAAACACTGGTGAAGAATAGGTAAAGACCATGGCGTTGGAGAGTTTTAGATGTGCAATTGCATAGAAGAAACCATACATCGCCATCAGGCCGACCACTGAGCGCCAAGTATGCATCCAGAGCTTGTGTGTTTTAAAAAAACCAAGCCCCTTACTGAACAGTAGCGGCAGGAAGATCAGCAAGCCAAAGATATTGCGAAAGAATACGATCGTGGCATTGTCGACACTATGTGAGGCATAACGCACACAGACCCCCATCACCGAGAACAGGAGTGCGGAAATCAACAGCAGGCCAATCGCAGTCATGAGCTGGCGATTGGCAGGGGGGCGTGCGGTCATTTTGAACGAGAGGGACAGAGGTAATGTAGCAGATTAGTGCGGCGAACGCGGCTTAAACTGAATCACCCCAACATCATCAGCGACCTGATCCTGTACGGGTAAGTCGGCAAAGGTC
>JASLJB010000235.1 GCA_030152605.1 Acinetobacter sp.
CTGTAAGTTACTGCCCAAGCAAAGCAGCGTGGTCGGAGCCAACTAAATGATCAATACCATTCAACAGGCATTGGCGCAACTGGGGCTGAGTGCAAAAAAACGTGCGATTCATGTGCAATTTTCCAATACTGTGCTCAATCAACAACTCTATCTGCAACGGATCGATGGGACGCATGAGATCAATAACGGCTTCAGTGCGCAACTGATTTGCCTGTCTACGGATGCGAGCATCCCACTCAAGCAATTGATCGGCAGTCAGGTTGCCGTCGATACGATCACGGATCGTGGCGAGTTTTTTCGTTGCAGTGGAATTGTCACTGCGGCGAGCATCGGTGCCTCGGATGGTGCATTGACGATTTATCAGATCAAGATGTCTGATGCCAGCGCGCTTTGGCATAAACGCCGGAATAGCCGGGTGTTTATGAGCAAGTCGGTACTGGAGGTGGTTGAATGTGTGTTTAAGGAATGGCAACAACGTAGTGCGTTATTTGCCGCCAGTTTAAGCTTGGACTTGAGCGCTATACAGCAGCACTATGATATTCGTCCTTTTATTATGCAGTCCAATGAAACGGACTATGCCTTTGTCACACGTTTGCTGCGTGAGGAAGGCATTAACTGGTTGATCGATGAGGCGCAGTTGTTGGTCTCCAATCCTCAAGTATCGATTCAGCCGCAACTGTTACGTTTGCTGGATGATCAAAGTCAATTCAAAGCCTTAGATCGTCGCAGCATTCACTTTCAGCGCAGTAGCGCCACAGAGCGTTCAGACAGTATGACTGCATTTGTTGCTCAGCGCAGTCTGCAACCCACTGCGGTACATGTGCAGCGATGGCAGCCCGACGCACTCGAACAACAACAGGGGGCAGGTTCAGTACTGAGCAATCATCGTCATAGTGATCAGCATGATAACAATAGCTTGGCTTTAGAAAGTGCTTGGAACTTTAGTCCGGCATGGATGCAAGATCTCAATGCTGAAGATCAGACCACCGCATCAGGTAATTCTCAGATTGAACGAATCAATCAAAATCTTTCCAATGCTTATGCAAGTCAAGCCAAACAGTTTGTTGCGCACTCCACGGTACGCGATGCCCAAGTTGGTTACTGGTTTGAGTTTAACGGGCACCCTGAGATTGATTTGCACAGCGGTGCAGATAAAGAGTTCCTTATTATCTCCAAGTCTTTTTATCAGCAGAACAACTTACCCAAAGACTTGAATGATCAAGTCATGGCTTTGTTAGATCAAAGCCAATGGCAGCTTGAAAACATTAAAAATAAAGATGAACGTCAAGCCAATCGTTTGCTGTTACAACGACGTCAAATTGCCTTTGTCCCTGCATACAACCCCTTGCAGCATCTACCTGCGGCACATCCGCAACGTGCCAAAGTGGTGGGGCCGCAGGGTGAGGAAATTCATGTTGATGCATGGGGCCGGATTAAAGTTCGGTTTTTATTCACGCGGGCGGAAGATCACGCACATGATGGTGGTGCGGGGAGCAATAACACTGACAGCGATTCTGCATGGGTCGATGTGCTTACGCCGTGGGCAGGTGAAGGCTATGGGGTGAGACTGTTACCACGGATCGATGAAATCGTGGTGATTGACTTTTTTGATGGCAACATCGATCGACCATTTGTTATCGGACGTATTCATGAGGCACAGCGCTCTCCAACTCAGTTTGATAGCAAGGGGCAATTGCCTGAGACCAAAAAGCTCAGTGGTATTCGTTCCAAAGAAGTCGGTGGAGAAGGTTTTGGCCAGCTCCGTTTTGATGATACGAATGGGCAGATTAGCAGCCAGTTGCAAAGCAGTCATGGGGCGAGTCAGCTCAATCTCGGTCATCTGAGTCATCCCAAAGAGGCTGAAGAAAGTGAGAGTCGTGGTGAAGGGTTTGAGCTTAGGACGGATTTAGCAGGAACTATTCGAAGTAAGGGGCTTTATCTTTCAACTTTTGTTCAGTCTGAGGCTGAAGGTACTCAATTAGAAACGAAAGAAGCTTTGGATCAATTTTCTGAAAGTCTAGAGAGTATGAAAGTGCTTTCAGAATATGCTGAAAAACAAAAGGCAGAACCAGCAGATATGCTCAATCATATCGAAAACTATATTCAGAAGGTTGAATCACAGTGGGCTGATTTAAAAGCCATGAAAGATGCAGTCATGTTGCTGGCATCACCTGAAAGTATTGCTATGGTTTCAGGGAAAGGTGTACATATTAATGCTTTAGAAAGTATCACTATGGGGAGTGGTCAATCAATTAATATCAGTACCGATGAAAATCTTATTTTAAATGCAAAGAAGAAAGCCAGTATTTTTGTGGGACAAGAAGACTTTAAAGTATATACGGCCAAAGGGAAAATGGATATTCAAGTTCAAGACAATGCATTAGATGCGATGGCTCGATCAGATATTACCATTACCTCTTCAGAAGGCAAGGTTGAGATTAATAGCCCCACGGAAATTGTATTAAGAGCAAAGGATAGCGCGATTCGTATAGATGGTAATGGGGTAACGGTTATTACACCGAAAGCATTTAAGTCAAAAGCTGGGCAGCATATTTTCACCAGTGGTGCAACAGAATCACCACAGCTTCCTATTTTTCCTAATAATGTTTGTTGGGAGTGTTTAGCTAGACGTGCAGCACAAAAAGGTGCATTTATTAATAAAGGGGATGGGCTTTAATGATGAACAATACCCATCAAAGATTGAAGGTCTTATTTAAAACATTTGAAAAGTATTCTTTGGAGCGTTTAGCACTCAATGCTTATGCTGTGGCAGATGCAGCTCAAGATGCAAAGTTTCTAAAATCTTTAGTTCACTTACGACAGAAGTGTCTATTCATTGAAGCTGCTGGAGAAAAAGCCAAAGCTGTTTCGCCTCATTTACTGCAATTACCACAAGACTTTTCTGCTAAAGAATGGGATTGGTTAGCTAAAAATGTGGCTGGAACTAGCAATATGACGATTATTATTACTAGCTTGCCCTTTGATCTTTTATTTGAGCATTTACGTCAATTTTTAGAGGTTAAATTAGACGGTGGCTTAGAGATGTTTCTTGCTTTTTGGGATCCAGCAATTTTAGCAACTTTATTGGGTAATCAAGAGGATCAAAGCCTATATATTAAAGGGCCTGTTTTTAATGAACAGCAAGTTGAAAACTTATTAGCACCAATTCAAAGTTGGTGGTATTGGGATCGTACCCGATCTTTACAAGCCATTTTTGGTTTAAACCAAAAATTTGAACAATTGCCTGTTATTGCAACACCATTACATTTTTCAGTAGAGCAAGAAGAGCGAATAGTTGAAGCAACTTTACCAGATAACCTTATCTACTATTTAAAGCTCAATAATAGTTTTCTAATTGATGATATGGATGATGCACAACGCTATGCATTTGTAATCAATACACTGCCAGAAGCCCGTGAATATACTTTAACGGGAACCAGAGACCTATTGAATTTTATGTGCTTAAAACTCCTTTATAAAGAAAATTTTAGTTTGGATGAACAGCTACAAAAGATGCTATTTAAACTAAAACATAAGCAAATATCTATGGACGAGGTTATGGTTCACCTTGCAGAAACTCCCGCATAAATCAAATATTCTTCTGACTTAACTTATTAATTGTTAATGGAAAAAAGCAATGAAACTTAACAAGCTTTTAATCTTACCATTCGGGCTGATGCTCAGTGTCGTTGGTTGCGCAAGCAAGCCATTTTCTACGTACCATATGGCCACGACCTCCTTTGTTTATGATCCAACCTATTCTGAATATGATTTGCAATTAAATGGTATAGGTATAGGTGGTGGTTTTGGAAATGCCATATCAACCGATCCGATCAAAGTAGGAGTACAAGAGATCACCTGGGGAGAGTCAAACAGCAAAAAAAAACATTCAGCCCAAAATCAAGTGGTGATTAGCCGCGCGCAACTCAAAGGTAAACGTTATCTGGCAGCCCATATTTATCCAGATGATACGGTGGAAATTATGACCTCTAACGATCGGCCTCAACCCACAGAAAAAGGCCTACACTGGATGGGGGAAATTAGACAACAACAAAAAGCCAAACACTAAGCTTAGACTGCATAAGGAAAGAGCATAACTCTATTGGATTTAGTAAGTTAAGCAGTACAAATGCATAGTTAACCGTTTTTACTGCTTAATTTATTTTTAATAAGGAATACACGATGAAATTCAAAAAGCTTTTAATCTTACCATTCGGGCTGATGCTCAGTGTCGTTGGCTGCGCAAGCAAGCCATTCTCTACTTACTATATGGCTACCACCTCCTTTGTTTATGATCCAACATATACCAGTTATATGGTGAAACTAAATGATCATGAAATAGGAGGAGGCTTCGGTGGAGGAATATCAACCGATCCGATCAAAGTAGGAGTACAAGAGATCACCTGGGGAGAGTCAAACAGCTATAAAGAACATTCAGCTCAAAATCAAGTGGTGATTAGCCGCGCGCAACTCAAAGGTAAACGTTATCTGGCAGCCCATATTTATCCAGATGATACGGTGGAAATTATGACCTCTAATGATCGGCCTCAACCCACAGAAAAAGGCCTACACTGGATGGAGAAAATTAGACAACAACAAAAAGCCAAACACTAAGCTTAGACTGCATAAGGAAAAATAATGTTAGATGACAAGATTCAAAGAGTCTCTGCCTTAAATCAAGATGTGGATAATACGCCAGCTCAAGCAAGACAAGACTGCAGTGATGTGGTGAATATCGCAGTTTTTTTTGATGGTACAGGCAATAATAAAGATGCCGATGAGAAAAAACGGAAATGGGCCAACCCTGCACGTTTATGGAGAAATGCTCAAACATTAAAAGAAACGAATAAAAAAAAAGGCAGGATATATCCAGATCATGCTATTTATGTTTTTGACTGTAGTTCAGCTTTTGTTAACTTCAGGCCATACTCTTATTTTCCGTATTCTTGGCACAGGCACAGAGTGTTATGGTTGATAGTAGAATGAGAGATAAACTTTTATTTAGCATAACGATCAAAATGTGACTTATCTTAAGTTACATACAATTTTACAAGTGCTTAACTTTCGTTAAAAGAATCATTGTGTTAATTGTAGTTGCAGTACCTATGAGTGATATGGAGTTAGAGAAAGCTTACTTAGCAAATGTCAAAAGACATGCAATGATTAGGCAGTCAGAAGAAGTAAAGCTAAAAGAAAAGGGTTATCAGGTTGACGAAAGCTATCAAGATCCTGAAGTTTGGGAGTTTGTGGGTAATACCCCCATTTTTAATTGAGTTAATGAGTAGAAAAACCGAAGCCTTTATCATTG
>JASLJB010000236.1 GCA_030152605.1 Acinetobacter sp.
CTCTGGCTTGCACCGCCGTTTTTCTCCAGATTAAACCCTGACACAGGCAGACCCAATAAAATTAAATTCGGTGCTTGGGTGTTAAAACTCATGCCATTGCTGGCCTCATTTAAGTGGTTAAGAGGAAAGTTTTTCGATCCCTTTGCCATGAACCCTGAAAGAAAAGTAGAACGTGAAATGGTGCAGGATTATTTTGACTTGATTGAGACTGTACTCACGCAATTAAGCCGCAGTAATTATGCCATCGCGATAGAAACCTGTGATTGCATTTCACAAGTCAGAGGCTATGGACCGGTAAAATTACAGGCCTTGCAGCAGTATTATCCTCAGCGCGATGCCTTATTAAATAAGTTAAAACACGCCAAAAATTTGATTCATATTGCGACCCCGGCGTAGGCGCTGTGACTCAAACGCTTAAACTTAGCGATGCATACACAACACCGTCATTTGGATTGGAGTAATTCATCAATCCATTGACGGGTTTGATCTGCGTATTCGATTAACCATTCATAGAAGATTTTATGTGCCGGTGAGCGTAGCGTGTCATTATGAAAAATCAAATATTCATAAATATTGGTGGATAGCACTTTATCGGTGACTCTGAGCAATTGTTGGTTGGCAAATAAATCTTTGGTGGCTAAACAGGCCCACATCAGCGCGATGCCTTGACCCGATAAGGCCGCACGAAATGCCAAATCAAAATTCGAAACAATCAGTGGCGCTGAGGTATATTCATCCGCACAGCCGGATTGATCTAACCAGGTGTTCCAATCGGCCACTTGATCATTTTGTAGATTCATCATAATGAGTTTTTCATTGACCAATTCATTCAGGCTATTTATTTCCCGACCCTGCATATACTGTGCACTGGCGACTGGAAATATTTGCTCTTCAAATAACTGAATTAAACTATAGTCCTTGCTATACCCCGAAGTGTTGCCATAGCGAATTAAGAAGTCGATTTTTTCATGCTTTAAATCAATATTTCCATCTGAGGATATTAAGCGAATATTAATCTCTGGATAGCGACTTCTAAACTCATTCAGCCCAGGTAATAACCAATAACTGGCTATGGCGAGGCTAGAATAGATACGCACCACTGGCCCTTCTACCGATTGTATTTGAGCCACCGAGTCGCGAATAATCTCAATACTTTGTGCAACGCCTCGCATCAATATTTGTCCAGCATGCGTCAGTTCAATTTCTTTATGTCGTCGTATAAACAATTGAACACCAAGACGTTTTTCAAGTTGCTGAACTTGACGACTGACTGCACTTTGCGACAGATTTAATTCAATCGCAGCACGGGTAAAACTTAAATGCCTCGCTGCAGTTTCAAAGGTCAGCATGGTGTCGATGGCGGGCAATCGTTTAATAAATTTCATATGTCATTCTTTTAAGTTTAGGTCTAAGCCTTGATTAAGCAGTGATTAATTTATTTTTATTCTGAAGCTCTGTTTAATCGACTTAAACAACAGTCCATGATGATCACGTCCAATGTGATTTTAAACCGCAAAATCCAATCGCAGCGCTCAGCCAAACCAGCACAACCTGCTGTGTCAAAGCTGCCATTGATCGTTTGATTATATCGATTACTCAAATTTTTGTTATCCATTCACAAAAATAGTTTTTTTTAAATTAACCATTTCTGATGAGATGATTTTATTGTTCATTTAGATAATATTAAATTCTGAACAATCTCAGTTTGAAGCCCCGATCAAATCCTCGATTTGCTATAATTGGCGACAATTTCCCGAACCTTAGAGTCATTATTTGAATATCATCTTTGCAGGTACGCCCGAGTTTGCAGCGACCGCGTTGGCGGCGCTGCTCGAGACTGAACATCGCATCGTGGCGGTCTATACCCAACCAGATCGTAAAGCCGGTCGTGGGCAAAAACTCACTGCCTCAGCGGTCAAACAGTTGGCTTTGGCACATGATCTGCCGGTCTATCAACCCTTACATTTCAAGGCCTCAACCGAAGAAGGTCTGGCTGCACAACAGCAATTGGCTGAGCACAATGCCGATGTGATGGTGGTTGCCGCCTATGGTTTGATCTTGCCACAAAGCGTCCTCGATACACCGAAATACGGCTGCCTGAATATTCATGGCTCATTGCTACCACGCTGGCGTGGTGCTGCCCCAATCCAACGTGCGATTGAAGCGGGCGATGTCGAAACTGGCGTAACCATCATGAAAATGGCGGCAGGCTTAGACACCGGCGATATGATGTACAAAACCATCTGTCCGATTCTGGCGAGCGATACCTCTGCCAGTCTGCATGACAAATTGGCCGTGCAAGGTGCCGAGGCCATCACAGCGGTATTGCAGTCCGAACAAAGCTTGATTGATGCATTGGCGGCACGTGAAGTTCAAGACGAAAGCTTGACCGTGTATGCGCATAAACTTAGTAAAGAACAAGCCAAGATCGACTGGAGCCGTAGCGCTGCCGAGATCGACCGCGATATTCGCGCCTTCAATCCTTGGCCAGTCGCCTATACCCCACTCGATGACACGCAAAACTTACGCGTGTGGATGAGCCAAGTCTCTGAACTGACACAAGCAGATGCAGTTGCGGGACAAATTATCGCCATCGATCAACACGGCGTACATGTGGTCTGCGGTGATCAGCGCAGCCTATGCCTGAGCAGCCTGCAATGGCCGGGTGCCAAAGCCTTCAATGCCTTACAAATTTCTCAATCTAACAAGCTGCAGCTAGGACACATCTTCGCATGAACAAACCCACTTCTTCAGCAGCAGAACCGAATCTTCGCGCGCATGTCGTGACCTGTTTACTGGCCGTGCAACAAGGCAAATCATTGTCCAGCTTTTTACATCGTGAGCTCAATCAAGTCGAAGGACGTGATCGCGCGCTGTTCCATGAGTTATTGCTCGGCACCTTGCGTCAGTGGTATGCCCTAAAAAGTATTAGCCTGCCGCTCTTAGTCAAACCACTCGATAATGCCAAAGTTGAAACCTGTCTTTATCTCGGGATTTATCAACTGCTTGCAACCCGTATTCCGCCGCATGCTGCGATTTCTGAAACAGTAGACGCCGCCAAGCAACTCGGTTTTGAAAGCATGAGCGGTGTGGTGAATGCCATCCTGCGCCGAGTTTCACGTGAAACTGAAGCCTTCCAAGCAGCATTGGCTGAAGCCCATGGTTTGCCGAGTTGGATGTTTAAGCGCTTGAAAAAAGACTGGCCTGAGCAACTGCCTGCACTGTTTCACAACCTCAAGCAAGTTGCACCACTGACCATCCGTGTCAATCAACGTCAGATCAGCCGTGATGAATATCTCGCGCAAATCCTTGAATTGGGTGTTGAAGCACATGCTTGCCCAATTTCAGCTGATGGCATTATCCTCGATCAAAATGGTCACATTCCAGATCTATTGGGCTTCGAGGAAGGTTGGTTCTCAGTGCAGGATGAACATGCACAATTGGCCACGCAATTGCTGCCGGATTTGAGCCAGAAAACCGTGCTCGATGCCTGCGCGGCACCGGGTGGCAAGACCGCACATCTGTTAGAACGCTTTGATCTAAAAAAACTTTATGCATTAGATAATGATGAAAAACGTCTAGAGCGTTTATTTGATAATGTTGACCGCTTACAGCTGCATCAAGATCAAGACATCGAAGTGATCACCGCAGATGCCTGCACTTGGCAAGCGCCTGAAGCACTCGACTGTATCGTACTGGATGCACCATGTTCAGCGACGGGCGTCATTCGCCGTCATCCGGATATTCGCCTGTTGCGTCAAACCACGGATATTCCAAAGACTGTCGAGCTGCAACAGCAGATCTTGGCACATCTATGGCAGCAGCTCAAAGCCGGCGGCGTGATGCTGTATATCACCTGTTCGATTTTAAAAGCTGAAAATGAACAACAGATGCAGCATTTCTTCGCAGCGCATGCCGACGCTGAGGAAATCAAAATCCAAGCTGACTGGGGTATTGAACAAATCCACGGTCGCCAACTGTTGCCTGAGCCGGGTCGTGGTGATGGCTTCTATTACTGCCTGATCAGCAAGCGTGCTTAATTCAGCATTGGGGTAATCCCAGCTTAAAGTCAAAACCAAAACC
>JASLJB010000247.1 GCA_030152605.1 Acinetobacter sp.
GCTAGGCACCGCGATCGCCTTGAATGCTGGCGCGGCATTGGTGTATTCGACCCGAGTCATGGAAGCGTTTGATGAGCTGTAATTTGATTGAGATATGTTGATCGAATACATGTGGAGAATATTCATCTAGCGTATTCTCCACTTTCTGTATCAGAGACTTTTTCGAGTACATCTCTCATGCGTTCAGGATGAGTTTGTAGGCTCGTCGCACAATACGCTCAAGCCTATTTTGTCGCCCGAAGCTTAGCGTACAGTTAGTTTCGAAGATTGGGTGCAGCATAGTCTCCCCATTTACTGGTTTTTAAACCCAAGCCATGCAGTCCTTCTAATATTTTCACTGCGGCGCTCACCCCATCGATCACGGGTAAATCAATCTCCTGAGATAAGCGAGTGGCCATTTTTGCCATTCCTCCACAGCCCAAGACGATCACACCAATACCATCTTCATGTTTTGCAGCGAGGCACTGGCTGAGCAATTGAGCATAGCAACGCTGTTCATCTTGTTCCAAAAGCAGCACCGGAAGGTCGATGCAACGAATACGCGCGCACTTATGCGTAAAACCATATTCATGCAACAGATGCTCTGCGATGATTTTGGTGCGACTTAGTGTGGTGACGATGCTGAACTTGGTGGACAAAAGACTGGCAACTTGGAACGCGGCTTCAGCAATCCCGATGACTGGGGCATTGGCTAACTCTCGGGCAGCGTGTCGTGCCGGATCGCCAAAACAGGCAATAATATGCCCATCCACCGCTTGGTTACGGCCTTGTTGTAGCAATTGCAGTGTAGCGACTGCTGCAATCGCTTCATCATAATGCCCCTCGATGCAGCTGACACTGTCCTGCAGTCGAGGGCAGCAGGCGATGATTTGTGTATCTGCATGCGCGACTTGAATTGCGCTGTGCTGCATGGCTTGGGTCATCTCTACACTCGTGTTGGGATTAATGAGTTGGATACGCATAGAAGCTCTCGGCTGAATAGATAAAGTGATACTCCGTAATCAAATGATTAGGTTGGTGTTTGACTAGCAATATTCATCCCAACTCAACTGACCTAAGCACGATCTGCAGTTCCTCATCACTGCGAGGGAGTCATGACTGGCATAGTTTGTGCTGTTTTTATATCCATTCTTATGCTGGACTGGATGACATGACAACAATAAACAAGCAACTTTCCCAATATCACCCAAGCCTCTGTAATGCTGATTTACGCCCTGCGCAGCAAAATTGGACTTGGTATAACTATTTTTCATTTTGGATGTCCGATGTACATAGTCTGGGGGGCTATGTGGTCGCTGCTAGCCTATTTACCTTGGGTTTAAGCAGTTGGCAGGTCTTGCTTGCCTTAGTGTTGGGCATTAGTTGGGTGCAGTATTGTGCAAATTTGGTGGCACGACCTAGTCAGCGCAGCGGGGTACCTTGGGCGGTAGTCTGTCGCCAAGCATTTGGCGTCTATGGCGCCAAGGTTCCGGCATTGATTCGTGGCCTCATCGCAATGGCATGGTATGGCATCCAAACTTGGTTGGCTTCTAATGCATTGATGCTGATCCTACTGAAATATGTTCCAAGTTCTGCTGTATGGACTCAGTCTAGTTTTGCAGGGCTAAGTGCCTTGGGGTGGCTGTGTTTTCTGGGGATGTGGTTGTTGCAGGCCTTGGTATTTTGGAAGGGGATGCATGCGATCAAACGCTTTATAGATTGGGCTGGGCCAGCAGTTTATGTGGTGATGATCGCCTTGGTGATTTGGCTGCTGCAACAAGTGGGTTGGAATAATATCTCCTTTCAGCTCAGTAGCGAACAGCTCACCACAGCGCAACAATTCGGTCAATTCACAGTTGCTGTTGCTTTGGTGGTGTCATATTTTTCCGGCCCGCTGCTAAATTTTGGTGATTTCGCGCGTTATGCGAAAAGCATGCAGCAGGTCAAAACGGGTAACTTTTGGGGGCTGCCATTTAACTTTATATTTTTTGCTTTGATCACAGTGACTACTGTTGCTGCAACCTATAGCTTAACTGGGGAAATGATTCATGATCCCTTACAAACCGCAGCCTTGATCGATCATGAGTTGGTCTTGATTTTAGGTTTAATCACCGTGCTTACAGCCACGATTGGGATTAATATTGTGGCTAATTTTGTATCTGCGGGCTTCGATTTCTCCAATGTATTTCCCGCCAAGATCAGTTTTAGAGCGGGAGGTTTGATCGCAGCCGTGGCATCGATTGTGATTACGCCTTGGAATTTATTTCAATCACCTGAATTGATCCATTACACCTTGGATGTCTTGGCTGCATTCATTGGTCCGCTGTTTGGTATTTTAATCGTGGATTTTTACTGGGTGAATCGACAACAGATTAAGGTTGATGCGTTATTCAGTTGTGATCCGGATGCAGCATACTGGTATAAAAATGGATTTAATCCAACCGCCATGATTGCCCTGTGTATTGCCGTATTGATCGGCTTGCTCTTTGTACTGATGCCTGCATTACAGCAATTCGCCGCCTTTAATTGGTTTATTGGCGCATTCATGGCGATGGGGATTTACGCTTTCTTGAATCGAGCACAGATACGACGCCATCGTGCTGAGATTTCTGTGCTGCGCCAAAGCAGAAATAAGCCTTCTCAATATGCTGATTGATCTATATAAAAGCGGGCAATTAAACCTTGTACATCGAGTTGCAGCATGTATTTTGTAAAATACATCATGTTAAGATAGCCCGCATATGTTTTACACAAAGCCGATTTCATGTTTGAACACATCATCACTGAACTTGATTTAAAAAAACTCAAAAGCAATGAAAAAAGATGGGTGGGCTCGCTGCTCGGCTCAGCTGCCGCATTACTCTTTAAGCAAATCGCTGCAAAAACCGATCAGCTCTTGGTGCTGGTGGCGCATAACAGTCAGCATCTGTCGCAACTTGAAAGTGAACTTGAGTTCTATGGGCAGAAGCCGGTGATCTTCCCTGATTGGGAGATCTTGCCCTATGACCGCCTATCTCCACACCAAGACATCGTATCGGATCGTCTCGCGATCCTTTCCAATATGCCTAAGCAGGGCATTTTACTGATCTCCGCGACCACGCTGGCACAACGTGTAGCACCGAGTACATGGGTATTGGGTGAGCACTTTGATCTACGTGTCGGGCAAAAGTTGGATCTGGAACAACAAAAACTCACTTTGATCCAAGCGGGCTATCATCTAGTGGATACGGTCTATGATCATGGGGAATTTGCCGTGCGTGGCAGTATCCTGGATCTATATGCCTCTGGCCAAGACGCGCCGATTCGGATTGACTTATTTGATGATGAGATCGAAAGCTTACGCTTCTTCGATCCCGAAACCCAACGCACCACCACCCAGTTGCAACAGTTTACCGTGCTGCCGGCCAAAGAATTTCCACTCAAAGAAGCACGTTCGATCTTTAGAGATCGTTACGCAGAAAGCTTTGCCAATGCCAATCCCAAGAAAAACCCGATTTATCAAGATGTCCTCGATGGCATTGCTTCACCGGGATTGGAGTTCTATTTTCCTTTGTTCTTTAGTGCCGAGGCGATGCAGCACAGCAGTATCACCGATTATTTACCCGCCAATGCGATTGTGATCACTGACAAAGCGCTGGATAGCGGCTTAAATAGTTTCTGGTTGGAAATCATGCGCCGCTATGAGGATCGCCGACATAATATCGATCAGCCCTTACTGCCACCCGAGCAACTGTTTATTCAAACCCAAAAACTGCTTGAGTCTCTAAATAAATTTCCACGTTTGGTGGTATCTGCTGAACCAGTAGAAGCACGTGCCGGTGCGGTGAATTTGGCAACTGAGCATCCACCACGTCTCGCGGTCGATCCGAAACAACAGCATCCCTTTTATCAAGTCAAACGCTATATCGATGCAGCCAATTTTCCAGTGTTATTGGTGGCTGAAAGTGCCGGACGCCGTGAAAGCCTCAAAGATGCCTTGAGATCGAGCTTGGGCGAGATTCCTGTGGTTGAGAGTTTTGATCATTTCCTGCGTTCAAAGTTCTCGATCGCGATCACGCATGCGGCACTCGATCGTGGACTGGTACTCAGTGAGCAACTCTCCGTCATCTCTGAAAACCAACTCTATGAACATCGGGTGGTGCAGCGTCGCCGCAAACGTCAGTACGAGGTGTCTGAAGAGTTTCTGATTCGCAGCCTCACCGAGTTGAGTCTGGGTGCGCCTGTGGTACACATCGATCATGGCGTGGGGCGTTATGCAGGTTTGGTGACCTTGAGTATCGATGAGCAAGACTATGAGTTCTTGCAACTCGACTATGCCGATGCGGCCAAGGTCTATGTGCCGGTGACGCATTTACAACTGATCAGCCGTTACAGTGGTGGTGATCCGGATCTGGCACCGCTGCATAAACTCGGCACAGATGCGTGGAACAAGGCCAAACGTAAGGCACTCGAACAAATCCATGACGTGGCAGCAGAGTTGCTACATATCCAAGCCAGACGTCAGGCCAAACCCGGCTTTGGTTTTGCGTTGGATCAGTTGGCCTATAACCAATTTTGCAACGGCTTTGCCTATGAGGAAACCTTGGATCAGGCCAATGCCATCGAAGCCACTTTACATGATATGCAATTGGCCAAGCCAATGGATCGTTTGGTCTGTGGTGATGTGGGCTTTGGTAAAACTGAAGTGGCAATGCGCGCAGCCTTTGTGGCGGTGCAAAACGACAAACAAGTCGCAGTCTTGGTGCCGACCACGCTTTTGGCACAGCAACACTTTGAATCCTTTAAAGACCGTTTTGCCGATTGGCCGATTCGGATCGAAGTGCTGTCACGTTTTGGCACCAGCAAAAGTCATCAATTGATCTTGCAAGACTTGGCCGATGGCAAAGTCGATATCGTGATCGGGACACACAAAATCTTACAGCAGTCGGTTGAGTTTAAACGCCTTGGGCTAATGGTGGTCGATGAGGAA
>JASLJB010000254.1 GCA_030152605.1 Acinetobacter sp.
TGTACGACTCAAGCCTGATGCTGGGGTATGAAAGACTTATTCAACCAATTGACCGGTATAGCCTTTGATGAAGGTCAGGTAAGCTGAAGATTTTTGGCCATCTGCTTTAAGGATCGGACGTTCAAGATTGCCTTGATCAGTCACCAACTGTAGGTCGATTTCTTTGGCAGTGCGGAACGAGTTCAAGAAGCTGACAGGCACATTGATCGAGTTAGAAGAAGTCTTGATGTTGTCTTTGCTCTGGTACTCAGTCGCTTGAATGGTCGAGTAGGTGTAGGGTTGGCCATCAATGATGAAGTTCATTTGTTTGATATCGAACTGCTGCGGGTTGTTGATTTCCGCAGTAACCTTAAAGCCATTACGCTTGTCATCGATCCAACGCATCGATAATTCTGGGCAAACTTCATCAGCTGCACAAATTAAAGGCCCTTTGGTGACCACTCGTTCTGGGTATGAGCCTGCACACGCAGTTAACAAGGCCAGAGAAGAAATCAATGCCAATTGGATTTTCATATTATTACCTACGCTTTAGATTGTTATGTCAAAAGATTTAAATATGCTCAATTTAACGTTTTATTCTAAAAAAAGGAATACAAGAATGGGTTTTCGGCCATAAATGTTGTGCATTTAGCCTGTTCTCAGCCGACATGCATGCCGCATCAAAGCATAAAACCCACATTACACTCAAATTGTTCGGGCATCGCCAGTATTGCCTGTGCCTAGACTAAGCTCGGTAGCAACAGCAATAAAATCAGTGCAGAGAATAGAATCCACTTATAAATATAGTATTTGGTGCGGTTTTGCGCTTTGATTTCGCGTCCTTTGGCATGGATGGCATAACCGTATTTAAAGACTTTGTTGATGCCGCCAGTGCGATCTTGCGCATCATTCGGAGAGGCCGCGCCTGACATGACTTTACGCCCAAACCAATGGTTAAAAGACTGTGCCCATGACCACTTCATCGGTCGTTCAATATCACAGAACAAAATCACCCGGGTCTGATCAGATTTGTTTTCTGCCCAATGCACATAGGTTTCATCAAACAAGGTGGCCTCACCATCACGCCAGCTATAACGTTGTTGATCGACTTCAATAAAGCAGTCATCACTATTGGGTGTGGATAGACCGAGGTGATAGCGAATTGAGCCCGCATAAGGATCACGATGTTTGCCGAGATAACTACCGGCGGGCAGTTCAGCGAACATCGCGGCTTTGACACTGGGGATTTGCTCCAGTAAGGCCACGGTCTTGGGACAGAGTTGTGCGGCGGAAGGGTGGCTGTCTTGATACCACTTCAAATAAAAACGTTTCCAACCGCGTTTAAAAAAGGTGTTAAATCCAGCATCGTTATTACTTTCTGCGGCTTTGATTTGGTTTTGCAGTTGTAATGCTTCTTCGCGGATTTCCTCCCAATGATCCTGTAGCGGTTGCAGTTCAGGAAATTGTTCAAGATCAAAATATGGGGTATTCGGGAGACGAGAAAAACCAGTCATGAACATATTAACCGGGCCTAAAAAAGTAGAATGGTCAAAAAGTTGGCGTGAAAGTTTTAATCGCTCTTTACCACGCAAATGCGCATATAACAGACTGATGACAAAGATCGAAATAATAATAATGGCGTACATGGAGATTGATCAGAAGTAAAAATAAAATGAAGGTGCAAATATTAACCTAAGGTGATTTGAAAAGCTTTTCTATCCTTACAATAATATTGTAAAAAATTGATATAACAGACTAAAATTATAATTAGCTTTGAGTTAAGTCACTAAATTTAAGTCATTGCTTGTTATTTTAAAATTTAAAATAAATAGCCAAAAATGCCAATTAAAATTAATTGTGGGATTAATAAGCGTTTAATGGCACTTGGCAGTGTACAAGGTGCTAAAAGCTGATATAACTGAAAATAAAGCGTCATTAAAAAGAGTGGACATCAATGAAAACGACAGTGAAGTATATCGTGCTTAAAAGTAAGGATTATCAATTGGGCACTTCTTTGTTTGAAGAAAGCCTTGATGCGGATCAACACTATTTCGATCAAATCGCAGCGGTCATTCATTATCAAAATCATGCTTTTCGTGTGATCTCCAAAGAACTGAGCCGTAAACAACTCTCCGACAGCGATGAGATCGAAGACAGCCAAAGCATTTTGGTGAAAGTCATCGCCCTGCCTGAATAATCGCGCAGTATTGATCTAGGTCGATGTTTCTACAGCCGCAGCAATGCACGCAAGCCACGCGAGCGCGGGATTATCCAGAGTGGCATCACGGTCGTGAGCGTTATGCGCTGTGGTATATCGAGATCTTCGATGCGGAATTGAATCAATATCTGCATAAATTAAGACAGCATTTTTCCGGGCTGCTCTATCAGCCCAACCATCGTCAATTTCATATCAGTCTGTTTATCTGCGGCTTTCCTGCCCAAGCGCCAGCGCAGTATGATGATGACTTTGTGGATGCACAATTACAGCAGCAGTGTCAGGATTTGAGGCATGCTGCTGTCGCCAGCTTTCAACTCAAGACTGGCTCTGTTCGCAGTTTTAACAGCGCCTTATTTGTCGAGGTGCATGATCTTGAGCAACAACTCCCACGATTGCGTCGCATATTGGCGGCATCGGCAGATGAAATCGCCGCGCTGAAGTATTGTGCGCATATTACCTTGGGGGTGTATCAAGATACCTATACCTATGCTCAGGTATCGAGGCAGATCGCCGCAGTCGAACAGCAGTGTTTTGAGTTCAATGTTCAGCAGCTCTGTTTTGGCGACTATCAGGCACAACAACTGCAAGGCCGACTTGAGCTAAAGCGTAGCGTGTTTTTGATTTGAAACTGAAACTGAAACTGAAACTGCAATTGAATGTGGATGCAACATGATACAACTGATATTAGGTGGTGCGCGTTCCGGCAAAAGCCGTCTGGCCCAACAGATCGCGATCGATGCACAATGTCCGGTGATTTATATCGCCACCGCGCAGGCGCAGGATGCCGAAATGCAGGCACGGATCGCACAGCATCAACAACAACGTCCCAGCCATTGGCGCTTGATTGAAGAGCCGGTTGAGTTGGCTGGCCAGCTCTTGGCGCATGATCGCGCTGATCAAGTGATCTTGGTCGACTGCCTGACCTTGTGGATGAGCAATTTACTGCTGGCGGCAGATCCGGCCTTACAGCGTCAGCAATGTGAGCAACTGTATGCGGTCTTGCCGACGCTTAAATCACAGCTGATCTTGGTCAGTAATGAAACAGGACTTGGCGTGGTGCCGATGGGCGAGTTAAGCCGACGATTTGTGGATGAATCTGGCTGGATGCATCAACAATTGGCACAACAGGCGGATGAGGTGCGCTTTTGCGTGGCCGGACTGAGTATGCAACTCAAAGGAAATTCAATATGAATGGGGACGACATGAATTGGCTCAACGCGGCGGTAAAACAACCCAGCCTCAAGGCACAACAGGCAGCGCAAGCGCGTCAGCGACAACTGACCAAACCCACAGGCTCTTTGGCTGATCTGGAGCAGGTTGCGATCCAATTGGCTGCACTGCAAGACTGTGAACGTCCAGATATTCCCAAACCGTGGATCAGCATTTTTGCTGGCGATCATGGGGTGATGGCAGAGAATATCTCGGCCTATCCGCAAGTGGTGACTCGGCAAATGCTACAGAATTTTGCCGGTGGTGGTGCCTGTATCAGCGTGATTGCCAAAGAATATGGCGCAGTGCTGCGTGTGATTGACTGTGGCAGCGTGGGCGAGCCGTATACATATGCTGGGGTTGAACGGCATTGTGTGCGTGCCGGCACAGCGAACTTTCGGCTTCAAGCCGCCATGACCGAGGCTGAATGTTTGGCTGCGATGCAGATCGGGCGAGACAGTGTCGCGGCAGCGGTTGCCCAAGGGGCATCGATCTATGTGGCGGGGGAAATGGGCATCGGCAATACCTGTTCTGCATCGGCCTTGGGTTGTTTGTTATTACAACTGCCGGCAAGTCAGCTGACCGGTACGGGTACAGGCATCGATGCTGAACGTCTGGCACATAAAACTGACGTGATTCAACAGGCGATTGACTTGCATCAAGCAAATGTTGGCAATGATGCATTTAAAATTCTCTGCGCCGTGGGCGGGCTTGAAATCGCAGCCATGACTGGGGCATATATTCATGCGGCACAGTTGGGGCTGCCGATGGTGATCGATGGCTTTATTAGCTCGATTGCCGCGTTGATTGCGGTACGCATATCCCCCGAAGTACGCACATGGATGATCTTTGGACATCAGTCTGCTGAGTTTGGTCATGCACGGGTATTGGCGGCTCTGGATGCACAGCCTTTATTAAAACTGAATTTAAGATTGGGTGAGGGCAGCGGGGCCGGTGCGGCTTTGGGTTTGATCCGTTTGGCCTGTCGCTTGCACAATGATATGGCGACCTTTGCAGAGGCCGCTGTGGCCGCAGATAAGATTTAGAATGTTACGCATTGATATCCTTCGCCACGGCGAAACGGCATTGTCGGGTTGTTTGCGCGGTTCCACCGATGATGCCTTGACTGCACAGGGATGGTCGCAAATGCAGGCCGGCGTTGCGCCGTATACGCAAGCAGCGGCGAAGTTGCCGTGGCAGGCGCTGATCAGTTCGCCATTGCAGCGTTGTCAGGACTTTGCAGTGCAGTTTGCCGCTGAGCATCAGATCCCCTTATTACTTGACCCACAGTTACAGGAAATGCATTTTGGGGATTGGGAGGGGCAGTCCACTGCGGATCTGTATCAACACTTTCCAGAGGCCTTGGCGCAATTTTGGCAGCAGCCGAGCCAATTTACCCCACCCAATGCAGAACCCTTATTGGTTTTTCAACAGCGTGTATTGCGTGGCATGCAGCAGATTCAACAGCGCATGCAAGCCGAGCAGTGGCAACGCGTGCTGCTGATCAGTCATGGCGGTGTGATTAAGTTATTAAAGAGCATGGCATTGGCGCAACCACTGGATCAACTTTTGCAGCAGTCGGCCGAGTTGGGGCAGTTACATGGTTTTGAATATACGCCGGATGGACAGTTGCAGTATCGAGGGGCTGAGTGATGATGCCATTGATGATTGCATTACAGTTTTTGACTGTGATTCCGATCAAGCTGAAACGTATGCCAACGGCGCGGGAAAATGGCCTCTCGGTATTGTATTACCCTGTGGTGGGGGCTTTGATCGGTGCGTTGCTGTACGGTTTTGCCTTGTTGTTGCTGCCCGTACCTCACTTACTTTCGGCGGCACTGATCCTGAGCCTGTGGGTAATCTTAACGGGTGGTCTGCATCTAGATGGTTTAGCGGATAGTGCGGATGCATGGGTGGGTGGCTTTGCTGACCGACAGCGCACGCTTGAGATTATGAAAGATCCGAGTTGCGGCCCGATCGGGGTCTTGAGCTTGGTCTGTGTCTGTCTATTAAAAGTGGCAGCATTGTCGTTGTTATTGGCGCAACAACAGTATTTGGCGCTGATTTTATTTCCGATTCTTGGGCGTTTGGCGCCCTTGTTGCTGCTGATCAGTTGTGATTATGTGCGTGCCAATGGCATCGGCAGTTCAATTGCTGCGAGTTTGCCCAAGTGGGGCGTGCGAGTGGTGTTGCTGTTGGGTTTTGCGATCTCGGCGCTATTTGGTGGCTTGGGATGGGGCAGCGCCTTGATCGCGTTGTTGGTATTAATGCTGCTGAGACATGCATTTATCCGCCGGCTAGCTGGGATTACAGGGGATTGTATCGGTGCCAGTGTTGAGCTGGTCGAAGTGGCTGCATTACTGAGTTTTGTGCTGCTGGCATTTTATATTTAAGTCTTCTGTTTTAATGCTTTATAGCTTTGGGTTCAGCGACAAAGCCGGTATAGGCCATCATCAAAGGTAGACCGAGCTGTCTGAGCAGCGCCGTGCGTGAATGCGGATGTCTTTTGGCCTCGTCTTTTAAATAGCGTCGAAATTGTTGTTTGAATCCGGCACGTGGATGTTGAGCCAAGACCTGACCACGAAACTGTAGAGGGATGCTGTTCAGGTCAGTTCCGATCACATCACAGGCGGTGGCTTGTTGTAATAACACGACTTCGGTGCTGAGACTGCGGTCATGTTCATCCAAGTAACCATTCATATGTAAACAAATCGCGTCTGCGATATTGTGGGTTTTATCTGCTGGATAATGATGTTGCTGGCACAACTTCTCAGCCTTGAGCGCACTGACATAAGTAAAGCAATGACAGCTGGCATTGGCGGGTGCATCGTTCAGGCCGAGGTCATGCATCAGGCTGGCAATGGTTAAGCTTTCAAGGTCATAGTGCCAGCTTTTATGTTTGGCGATCGCAATCGCCCAGTACAAACTCCGCCATGAATGATCGATCAGGGCAATCGAGCTACAATGTTCGAGCGCATCAATCGCATCTTTGACGATCGCGGTATCCGGTAATTTGATTTGTCCGAGGTCTAATTCTGGTGGAGTAATTTTAGGATTTAGAAAACGCTGTGCATAGGCAATCGATACCGGCATCAGCACCTGTTGTATGAGTTTAAGTTTTTCTTTGGGGCTGAGACGACCTTGTTGTTGTGTCATCCATTCACGTGATCCAATCATATCGGTAAGCATCCTTTTTGGGGAACGAAGATCTGTAACGTCAAATTAGAGTAATTGCTCTAAAAAATACGTGAATTAGAAAATTAACAATAGTGTGTCTATGTAAAAGCTTGTCAGATCAATAGCCTCAGTTTTTTTTTGGCCATAGGTGGCTGATGCGTTCCATCCCGAGTTTGTATGCTGCTCATCCTATTTACTCGGCAAGTCTTCCCGTTTACTGTGCGGACCGCACGACATAAAAACCGTGATCACTCATATATTTTAAAAGCCCAAGCCCGTGATAATAAAATAGCCTAATCTATTGGATGTTACATGGTTTCAGATACAAATCTGTAGTGGTCAATGGCGGCAGGACGCCGCCTATTTTGCGCTGGGGTTATAGGGATGTAGCCCTCAGCGCAAAGAAAGTTTTTGCATACTTTTTTAAAAAAGTATGAGAACAAACTCGCTCACCGAGGATGAGGAACGGAAAGACTTGCCGTGAAGACATTTAAAGCTTTTGGTGTTGCGCCCTACAAGGGCACAACGATTACAAAGTAAAAGACGAAAACTGAAATCTTGATATGCTATGATTTGTACATCAAACTGATATACTTTCTGGTGAGAAATATGACTAATTTAGCAACGGAACGAATCAATGTTCGTGCAACCGCAGATGCGAAAAATGTAATTGAGCAAGCTGCAAATTTATTAGGTCTCAGTGTGAGTTCTTTTATGATGCAATCTTCATTTGAACGGGCACAAGACTTACTTAAATCTAATCATGAGTTAAAAGTAAATAATGCTGATCGTGATATGTTAATGAATTTGCTTGAAAACCCACGACCTGCAAATGATGAAATGAAAAAGTTAATGGGTTTATTAGATGAAAATTGAGGTTTTACAACCGCATCATCAAAGAAAATCATTTAATTGTGGGCAGGATGATTTAAATAAATTCATAAAACAATATGCGTCCCAACATCAGAAATCTGGGACAAGCAAAACCTATGTTGCAATTGCTGATGATGTACAGGTGAGTGGGTTTTATTGTCTATCTAGTAGCTCAATTGGCTTCGATTTAGTCGATGCTGAACTCACCAAGCGATTAGCGCGTTATCCGCTACCTTGTGTGGTTGTGGGGCGCTTTGCTGTTGACCAAACAGTTCAAGGCCAAGGCGTTGGAAAGCTACTTTTAGCACATGCGCTTAGACAAGTTGCAAAAGTAGCTCAAATTATTGGCGTAAATTTTGTTGTAATCCATGCAAAAGATCAAAAGGCAGTGGCGTTTTATCAGCGCTTTGGTTTTATTTCACTCACATCAAATCCCTTAACATTAATATATCCAGTCAATGAAATACCTAATTTAAATTAAGGCGTTGCACAGACCCTCTCAACAAGGGTGCCGGGTTGCTCATCCTACTGACTCGGCAAGTTCTACCGTTTACTGTGCGGACCGCACGACATAAACAGCGCGATCACTCATATATTTTAAAAGCCCAAGCCCATAATAATAAAATAGCCTCAGCTATTGGATGTGATTAAGCCTACTGCTCCTGACAATACAACTGATATAGGCTGTGCATCAGGCGTAGGGTCTTGGCCTCACGAATGGCGTAGAAAATCTGCTTACCCTCACGCCGTGTCGTGACCAATTCTGCTTTACGTAATACCGTCAATTGCTGCGATAAGGTCGGTTGCAAAATTTGAGTCAGTGCCTCGATTTGCTGCACGGAAAGCTCGCCATCTTTGAGCACACACAGGATTTTAAGACGATCTGGGTTGGAGAGTATTTTTAATTGTTGAGCAACAAAATCCACTTTTTCAAAGTCAAAATGAAAGTCAGTCTCTGACATTGGGATAGGCTCCTTGTTAAGCAAATCGTAAATTACAGTTGAATAATTAAAATAATTATATATTATAAAAAAATATAATGTAATGGGGTGTAGGTATGAATGTTGATCTAACAGCATGGTTTATTGCATGGATCGGGGGCTTGATCCTCGGCGTTGCCGTGGTGGGTTATTTATATGTGAATGGGCGTATCGCTGGGATTAGTGGCATGGTGGCACAAGTCATCAATCCGAAAACAGTATTTAAAACGCCTGCCTTGTGGTTTCTGCTTGGCCTAATCGTGACGCCATTTATTTATAGCCTATTTCAACAACCGAGCATCGTGATGATCACCACAGATCCATGGGTCTTGATCGCCTCAGGATTGATCGTCGGCTTTGGTACACGGATGGGGTCGGGGTGTACCAGTGGACATGGTATCTGTGGAATCAGTCGTTTATCTCCGCGCTCAATGGTCGCGACCTGTACCTTTATTGTGGCCGGTATTGTTTGTGTCTGGATGACACGCCATGTGATGGGAGTGTTGTTATGAGTCAGAACACAATGAAATCGATTTTTGCTTTTGTATTCGGTGGACTATTTTCAATTGGCCTTATGGTTTCTGGACTTTCCAATCCTGAAAAAGTGATTGGCTTTTTAGACCTATTTGGACAATGGGACCCAAGTCTGGCCTTTGTGATGATGGGCGCGATTATGGTGGTGATTATACCGATGCAAAAAGCCCTGCGTCATCCAAAACCTGTGACTGTGTTTCAGCAACAGATTGATTTGCCGACCAGCAAACAGATTGATACTAAACTGATCATGGGGGCGGTGCTGTTTGGTATTGGTTGGGGAATCGCCGGGATCTGTCCGGCGCCAAGCTTTACCTTGTTGGGATTGGGCTATTGGGAAGGCTTATATTTTGTGATCGCCATGGGTTTGGGCGGATGGCTATATGGAAAAGTCTCAGGAGCACAATAACATGCAGCAACAGCCATGCGTAAAAGCATTCTTTGATCAAGCCACCAATACCTTTAGCTATGTGGTGTCGGACCCAAGTACGGCGCAGTGTGCCATTATTGACAGTGTGCTGGATTATGATCCGGCATCTGCGACCACGCACAGCAGCAATGCTGATCGCATCGTGGACTATGTGCAACAGCAGCAACTCACGGTGCAGTGGATCTTGGAAACCCATGTGCATGCCGATCACTTGACCGCAGCGCAATATCTTAAGTCGCGTTTGGGTGGTCAGATTGCCATGAGCCATCAGATTCGCCGTGTGCAAGATACTTTTGGGCAGATTTATCATTTCAGTGCCGAAGATGCGCCTGAACAACCGAGTTTTGATTATCTATTTGCGGATGATGAACAGTTTAATATCGGAAGCTTAAGCGCCTATACGCTTGCCACACCCGGTCATACGCCAGCGTGTTTAAGCTATGTGGTCGGTGATGCGGTCTTTGTGGGCGATACTTTGTTTATGCCAGACTATGGCACCGCACGTTGTGACTTTCCACAAGGCAGCGCAGCGCAGTTATATGATTCGGTGCAGAAGTTATATCAGCTGGATCAGGATACACGGGTATTTTTATGTCATGACTATTTGCCTGAGTCGCGGCAGGATTATCAATACCAAACCGATATTCAAACCCAAAAGCAGCAGAATGTGCATATTCATACTGGGGTGAGCAAAGCAGCGTTTATTCAATTGCGTGAACAGCGCGATGCGACATTATCCATGCCGAAACTGATATTGCCCTCGATCCAAGTCAATATGTATGCGGGGCAGTTTCCCAAGCCCGAAGCCAATGGGCAGCGTTATTTAAAACTACCGTTGAATTATTTTAAGGGCTGAAGATTGAGATTAAAAAAAGAAGCGCCACGGCGCTTCTTTTTGTTTGTGATGAATGATCAATTATGAATACTGAATTTACTCAAAGATTTTTTTGAGATCCTTTGGTGCACCTTGCTGGCTTTCGATTTCACCTTTGGCATTTTTCCAGACGATGGCTGGGGTGGCATAGAAGCCATATTTATCCATTAACTCAGCGTTATGATCAATTTGATCACTGAGTGCTTGTGGAATCTGTGGCATTTCTTTGATCTTGGTTTTCATGGCCGCAATATTATATTGCTTAAATACTTCAGCACGATCTGGGGTATTTAAAATCGTGGCAGCCTGGGCCTTACTGCTCGGACGAATCACGCCGACCATGATGTGGCGTAACTGAACTTTGCCTGAATCAACCCACGGACGCGCTTGTTTCCAGAAAGTATGGCAGTAGGGACAGTTCACATCACTAAACACATAGATGATTTTCGGTGCATCGGCTTTACCGTCTTGAATCCAAGTTGATTTTTCCAAGCTTTGCCAGATTTGATCGAGTACTGCACCTTTAACATGGGTTTCAATCGCTTGTTCGGTGAGGTTTTTATCATTGGCATCAAATAAATCACCGACGATATAGTGTTTCTGATCCTTGGAAATAAAGATCGTAGATGGATATTCATCTTTATGTCCCGTCCAACCGGTCAGTCCTTCAGGCGCATCAATTTCTTTGACAAAGTTATAGCCTTGCTTTTCGAGATGTTGTTTAAGATCTCCGCCGCCAGATTGGGCAAAACTGTCACAGCCACTCAATAGGCCTAGGCTGAGCATGGCCGCAGGAACGAGGTTGAATTTCATCATGCGCTGTGCGCGCTGTTTAAGTTTAAGACTATGCATCTCGCGTCTTCCTTGTTTGATTCAATTTAAAAAGGGTCAATGTGGTTTAATTTTTTCAATTTTCTGCGCAAGCACGGCATGGCTGATTTCCCCCATATGGGTACTGATTAACTGCCCATGTGCATCAAAAAATAGGGTACTCGGTAAGCCATACATCCCCGTCGCTTGTGGGGTTTTGCCCTCAGGATCGAGTAAGACATGCTTAAACTGTAGTTGGTGTTGATTAAAATAGGCTTGGATCGTCGGCAGTTGCTCGCCTTGATTAATCATCACGAATTGCACATTAGGATGGTCACGCTGAGCCTGTTGCAGCACTGGCATCTCGCGATGGCAGGGCGGACACCAACTGGCCCAAAGGTTGATCACGGTCGGTTTGCCGATAAAGTTCGGCAAGGAAACATGCCGCCCTTGTTGATCATTGAGCGCCACTTCTGGGAAATTCTGGTATTCACGTTGTACCTGATTTTGCGCCCAATAGCCTGTGCTAGAGATCATGATTACGATCGCCATAAATAAGCCTACCGCACCTAAGTGGGCATGGCGATTTTTCCATAGCAACCAGGCCACTGCGGCAAAAGCCGCACTAAAGAAGTGAAAGCCTTTGTCTTGGATCTTGATGATCTCGATCGGATGCGCCAGATAGATCTGATAATTCAGTGCCACAAATACCAGTCGACCCACGATCAAGCCAATCCAAACGGCACTCCAAATCGAGTCTTTAAATGATTTCCACTGTGCATCTTGGTAGCCAAACTTGTGTTTGAACAGGCCGGTGATCCACAGTGCCAGCAATAAGCTTGACAGTGCGATCACCAAACCCCAAGGCAACATCAGTGGACCCAAATGTAAGGCTTGCGGGCTGAACATAAGCGAGTCCTTTTATTGTCCGTGTTGCTGCAATTGTTTGAGCAATTGCGTTGCCGAGAATGTCCCTGTCAAACGTAGATCACGTTGTTCTTGGCCATCGGCATCTAAGAGCAGTAAGGTCGGTGGTCCCAAGATCTGATGTTGTTTCAAGACCAGGTCTTGTGATTCTTCATAATCGGTCAGATCCAGTTTGATCAAGCTGCGTCCAGCCAGTGCCGCTTGGACATCTGCGCGTGGTAGCACTTCTTTTTCAATCGGTTGACATGCAGTACACCAATCCGCATACACATCGATCAAGATCGGGCGTTGTTGCTGTTTGGCCTCATCCATCGCCAACTGCAACTCATCGGCAGTGGTGACTTTGCGCCAGCTCAGCAGTTCTTCGCTTGAATGTTGCACTTGATAGGCTTGAACACTGTTTTGGATATTCCAAATACCTGCGATCAGACTCAAAGCCGCCAACACGATCAAACTGGCACTGGCAACTTTATGGGTATTGTCGCGGCGAATCTTGATCAGATAGAACATCAGTACCAGACACAGCACCGCCAACAGTGCGTAATACAGGGTTGATGGAATCATCGGGCGAATAAAGTACACCGCCACCATCAGCATCACAAAACCGAAACCGACTTTGATGCGATCCATCCACATGCCCGGTTTTGGCAGGTATTTGGCGCCAAACACACTGGCGATAAACAACGGTAAACCCAGCCCCAGACCGAGGATAAACAGATAGATCCCGCCCAAAACTGCACTTTGGCTTTGCGATACAAACAGTAAGGCACCTGCCAACGGCGCACTCATGCACGGCCCGACGATCAAGGCTGACAATGCACCCATCACGATCGCACCGATCAAAGTGCCGCCTTTTTGCTTGTTTTGCAGACGGTCAAGCGCAGCCATCATTTTTTGAGGCATGGAGATCTGATATAGACCAAATAAGTTCAATGCCAAGGCCACGAAGATCAGGGCAAATAGGCCGATCACCAGCGGACTTTGGAACCAGCGCTGGAAGCTGTAACCGATTTCAGCCACCACGATGCCCATGATGCTGTAGACCAAGGCCATACTGATCACAAAACTCAGCGCCACAGCCACGGCTTTATAGCCACTGGCACGCTGTACGATGATGCCGGACAGGATCGGGATCAAGGGCAGTGAGCAGGGAAGAAAGGCCAACAACACGCCCAATAAAAAGAAAATCACCAAATTCAAAGCCAGACTATCGACTGAAAGCAGTTGGAAGAATCCTTGGTCATTGTTGATTTGCAGTTGACTACTCGACGATGAA
>JASLJB010000242.1 GCA_030152605.1 Acinetobacter sp.
GCGAAGCCTTGCTTTGTTTTCCGCCGTTGATCAGGTAAAATCGAAACCCCTGTATTTACTAGCAATGAGACGTATATCCGTGCGAAATATATTAGTCACCAACGCCCTGCCTTATGCCAATGGCCCGATCCATATGGGTCACTTACTCGGTTATATCCAAGCTGATATTTGGGTTCGTGCCATGCGCGCTATGGGACATATGGTGACTTATGTGTGTGCGGATGATGCGCACGGCACCGCCATTATGTTGCGTGCCGAAGCCAATGGAATCACCGCTGAGCAACTCATCGCGCAAGTGCAACAACAACATGAACGTGATTTCTCTAATTTTGGGATTGAGTTTGATCACTATGATTCGACTCATAGCGACACCAACCAAGCCCGCGCTGCTGAAATTTATATCAAGAACCGTGAAGCGGGTCATATTGCGGTACGCCCGGTCAATCAATTGTTTGACCCTGAAAAAGGCATGTTCTTGTCAGACCGCTTTATCAAAGGCGATTGCCCAAAATGTAAGGCCGAAGATCAATATGGCGATGCCTGTGAAGTCTGTGGCACCACCTATAATGCGACTGAATTGCTGAATCCGCGTTCCACCTTGAGTGGTGCAACGCCAGTTGAAAAGTCATCTGATCATTACTTCTTTAAACTGCCAGATTTCTCTGAATACTTGCAGAAATGGACCCGTGATGAAGGCCGTCTGCCGGTTTCGATCGCCAACAAGCTAGATGAATGGTTTGATGCCGGTTTATCAGACTGGGATATTTCCCGTGATGCGCCGTATTTTGGCTTTGAAATCCCAGATGCACCGAACAAATACTTTTATGTGTGGGTCGATGCGCCAATCGGCTATATGTCGAGTTTTGAAAACTATATTAAAACCAAACGTCCCGACTTAAGTTTCGATGACTACTGGAAAAAAGACAGTAAAAATGAGGTCTATCACTTCATTGGTAAAGATATCGTCTATTTCCATGCGCTATTTTGGCCAGCGATGCTAGAAGGTGCCAACTACCGCACTCCAACGGGTTTATTTGTAAATGGCTTCTTGACTGTAAATGGTCAAAAGATGTCTAAGTCTCGCGGCACATTCATCAAAGCCGAAACCTATGCTGAGCATTTAAATCCTGAGCAATTGCGCTATTACTTTGCCTCTAAGCTTTCGGATAAAGTTGAAGATTCGGATCTGAATCTCGAAGACTTTGTGCAAAAGGTGAATTCTGACTTGGTCGGTAAAGTGGTCAACATCGCCAGTCGCTGTGCCAAGTTTATTAACAAAGACTTTGACAACACCTTATCTGCCCATTGTGCTGAACCTGAGCTGGTGCAAAGCTTTATTGATGCGGGTGAGCAGATTATTCAGTCTTATGAAAGTCGTGAGTTCTCCTCAGCGATCCGCGAGATCATGGCGCTCGCAGACAAAGCCAACCAATATATCGATGAGAAAAAACCGTGGGCACTGGCCAAACTTGAAGGCCAAGAACAGCAAGTGCATGAGGTGTGTTCAGTCGGGATTAACTTATTCCGTCAATTGGCCGTGTATTTGGCACCGGTATTGCCGAACTTGGCAGAGCAAGTGCAAGCCTTCTTGCAACTCGACAGTTTCGACTTTGCCTCGCGTCTACAGGTCTTGAGCAATCATCAAATTGCGCAGTTCCAACCACTGATGCAACGTGTTGATAAAGCCAAAGTTGAAGCCATGGTGGAGGCCTCTAAGGATTCTTTGGCCAAAACCGAAGCACCAAAAGTTGAAAAGAAAAAAGCCAAAGCTGCTGAAAAACCTGCTGCCGTTCAAAGCGCATCGGACACTAGCGTGATCGGCATCGAAGACTTCCTCAAAGTCGACCTGCGTGTGGCCAAAGTCCTTGCTGCTGCAACTGTTGATGGCTCAGACAAACTGCTACAACTCACGCTTGATGTCGGTGAAGCTGAACCCCGTAATGTGTTTAGTGGGATTCGCAGTCAATATGCACCAGAAGACTTACAAGATAAATTGGTGGTGATGGTGGCCAACCTGGCACCGCGTAAAATGCGTTTTGGGATTTCAAACGGTATGGTGCTCGCGGCTGGAAATGGCAACGGTATCTTTATTATCTCACCAGACAGCGGCGCTCAGCCGGGTGATAAAGTGTCTTAATCCACTGCTCTTTCATTTAAAATAATTAAATTTCCCCTCGCTTGAGGGGATTTTTATTTTGCGCGATCTTGATCTTAAAATAACATCAACCACCAAAGCTAAACTACATTTTTTTACAACCAAAAATTTAAAAAATAACTACCCTCGTGCATTGAAGTTAATTTTGATTGATTGGGAATATTATCTTATGTCTGTGATCTTTAATTCTTCAAAGCTGTATTTAAAACCGATCGTCTTCGGTACATTCCTCCTCTCTGTGGGACTTTATGCAGTATCTCGTGTCCAAGCAGAGCCGCTCCCCACTGCCAATAAAATAGATTTGGAACAGTATCTCGGGACTTGGTATGAGATCGCGAGAAAGCCTTTATATTTTCAAAAAAAATGCGATCACAATGTCACGGCGACCTATAGTTTAAATCATCGCGGTAATATCCAAGTCGATAATCGCTGCTATACAAAATCAGGCGACTTAAAGCACGCCATCGGGGAAGCCTTTGTTAAAAATCCGCCGAAAAATACCAAACTCAAAGTAAGTTTCTTGCCTAAAATGATCCGCTGGCTGCCGATCGGCCGTGGGGATTATTGGATCTTAAAAATAGATCCAAACTATGAAACGGTTTTAGTCGGTGGGCCCAATCGAAAACAGCTGTGGATTTTGTCGCGCTCACAACATCCTGATCAGACAGTCGTTCAAGACTATTTAAACTACGCCACAGAGATTGGTTATGATCTAAGCGATCTGATTCATAGTCAACAAATCGCAGAATAATCAGTGCAAGCTCGCCTTATAATCGCGGTGCGGATCATAGGCCGCACGCGATGATGATCAGATGATGTATGCGTTGCGCATATTGATTGTCTCAACCCACTGGTCTCAATACAGCTCTTAATCCACAGTTTTAGGGGAATGGCACATATTCATGCAATTGATTTGGTTTAGAAACGACTTACGCACACTCGACCATACTGCACTGTGGTATGCCACACTGGCAGGGCCTTGTATTGCCTATGTGTTGATCTCACCTGAGCAGTGGCGATTACATGATGATGCAGCAGTGAAAATAGATTTTTATCTACGACAACTGCAAAGCCTTAAAATCCAACTCAATGCGCTGAATATCCCGCTGATCATTCAAAATATTGAGCTGTGGAAAGACATTCCACCAGCCATGCTAAAACTTTGTCAGGAACTCAATATCCACACAGTGCATGCCAATATTGAATTTGGACAACATGAACTACAACGTGATGCTCAAGTACAACAGCGACTCGAAAAAAATAATATCAGGGTTGAGTTATATCATGACCGGACTTTATTCCCGATCGGGAGTATTCGTAATAAAACCAATCAGCCCTATCAAGTCTTTGGTGCATTTAAAAAATACTGTTATGAACAACTAAATATCAGTTTACCGGGCTGTTATCCCGCGATCGAGCCACAACAGCTGCTTCAACCGCATCCATTATTTACAACTGCCGAGATCAATATTCAAGCCTTTTGTGCTCAGCCAACAGAGGCAATCGCAGATGTATTATGGCCAGTCGGTGAAGAATACGCATTAATGCGTTTAGATCAATTTATTCAAGACTCAGTTGCAGATTATGCAACACAAAGAGACTTACCCAATATCGAAGGCACAAGCCAAATCTCGCCCTATTTAAATATCGGGATCTTATCTATCCGTCAGTGCATACAGGCATTATTCCGTGAGCAGCAGGGATATTTTCATATCAGTAGTTCGAGTCAACAAGTCTGGTTAGATGAACTGTTATGGCGTGAGTTTTATCAGCATGTATTATTCGACTTTCCACGTGTTTCTCAACACCAACCCTTTAAACTGAATACCCAGCAGATCCAATGGCGCGATGCGCCTGAAGATTTAATTGCTTGGCAACAAGGCCGCACTGGGATTCCCATCGTAGATGCGGGGATGCGCCAGTTATTGGCAACCGGTTGGATGCATAATCGCGTACGTATGATCACGGCGATGTTCCTCTGCAAAAACTTACTCATCGACTGGCGTTTGGGCGAGCAATGGTTTATGCAACATCTGATCGATGGTGACTTGGCCGCGAATAATGGCGGTTGGCAATGGTGTGCTTCGACTGGCACCGATGCGGTACCGTATTTTCGGATCTTTAATCCCATCACCCAATCGACGCGCTTTGACCCTCAGGGAGATTATATTCGGCGTTGGGTTCCCGAATTAGCACAACTTGATCATAAAAACATTCACGATCCCTATGCCAAACATCCTGATTTGGATTTAAACTATCCGCGACCGATCGTTGATCTCAAGGCTTCTCGCATCCGAGCACTGGAGGCATTTAAAAATGCAGTCTAACTAGAGTGATAATAAAAATGAAAACGTTGAATAATAATATCTACCCACAGCATGGTCCGTGGATCGCAACCCTCTTTGTGGTCATCTCAGGGCATTTTGAGATTATATTCTATGAGCCTTTGCGTTTTCTCGCAGGTTTGATCAGTCCCATCATCATGGCGGGCATGTTGTTATTTACCCTAGTTGCCATGCTGTTTGGCTATCTGATCGGAATACTTCCTGCACTACTCACGGGTCATCTATTTAATAAAATCATCAATAAAAATCTGCCTAATGCCAGTCAGTTTCAATTTCTAGCGACCGGTTTTATGGTTTCATTGATCTGGCTGATTCCAATCTGCATTCTTGTATTGAATCAACCGTACTTATGGAAAATTGCATTGGCGATGGTGAGCATCATCTCCATCACATCAATCCTATGCGCTGAAATCAGTTGGGAACATTATTGCCGTTCAATCAAAATATGAAAAAGGGGCTTTCCTATGTTTCCATACCACTTGCTGCGCGTATCTTATGATCAAAATCTCCCCTAGCCCCTCTTTGTCAAAGAGGGGAATTCCTTTTAAATCACTATAGTTTTGATTTCAAAGGAAATTATCTATTTTAAAAAGATGAGTCATATATCGCGTAAGTGGGCAGATATGGAGCATAAGATATACGGAGAAAGTGCTTTCGCTAAAAACTTGTGTTTACTTCATCCCAAAGAGAAGTTTTAGACCCAACAGGCTCATGACTCCACCGGCAATGCGATCAAAGATCGTTTTGAACTTTAAATACACGCGACGTGGTTTTTCCGCGGAGAGTGCCACCGCCACCAGCGAATACCAGCCAGCATCGATAAAGAAGCACAATAATGGCAGCGCCACATAATAATAACTTGGAAAAGTCGGCGGCAATAAGGCAGTAAAGATACTCGCCAAGACAATGGCAATCTTGGGATTACTGACTTGGGTAATAAAACCCAATTGAAAGGCTTGGCGATAACTCATCTGTGTGCTGCTTTGACCGGGCATGGCCATCGGCTCTTTGGCATGGCGAATAATCTTATAGGCCAACCAAAGTAAATAAATACCACCACAGATTTTTAAAACCAAATACGCAGATGGCACTGCCAATAAGATCGCCTGCAACCCCATCACGGCGAGCAAGCCAAAGAGTGCAGCACCGGTGCCGGTGCCAAGTGCGGTAAACAAACCATGCCGACGCGAAATCGAGATTGAGTTTTTCGCCACATAAATAAAAGTCGGCCCAGGACTAATCGCCCCGAGCATCAAGGCCAAGGCGATCGACGCTAAAATCAACAATGATTCCAAAACAAAAACCTCCCTAGCCCAATTGAGGCGCTATTTTAACTGATTTTTAGCAACTCGGATTATCTTTAGATGAATAATTCATTGCCTTTTACAGTCAAATCACCAAAAAAACGCAATCAAAATTCATCATACTCAAGTTCAGCATTATATCTCAGCAGGTGTATGTACTTGATCCTGCCCATGATCTATTGGCGTATTCGAGATTATGCCCAACCCATTTTTAATCTCAGCACTGATCATGCCCTGATCGGACTGAATTTGAATAATGCTATAACGATCTTTTTGGCTTTGCATCACACTAAAACGTTGCCCCTGAGATTGAGTATGAGCGTCATGCGCTAACACATGCCCTTCCCAACGCATAATATCCTGATCAATCGCCTGCATATTTTCAATCTGCAATTGATAATCCACACCCAAGGCCGGCACTGTAAATTGAACCTGCTCACCAACTTTACGAGTTTCAATCACATGCGGATCGTAACGCAGATAAATCTGCTGCGCTGGATCAGTCCGTTTAAAGATAAACTCAGGCTGATGTTGAATCTGCTCAAAGCGCAGCACCTCAACCATTTGTTGCTTATCACGCGCGCGTGCAATATCGGCTGCACTCAAGTTTAAATCTGCGCGAACAAAGCCGCCCTGCGCCACAGCGGATGGATCTAAACGCTGTGACGCAGTTTTGGCAACGATCGCTGGCGATAAACTTTGGCTGGGTTTAATCTCCGGTTTAAAAACATATACGATCAACGCAATACCCAGACAGGCGAATACACAGATCGCCAATAGCGAGCTTAAATATTTTAGATTTCTCATGCTTCAAATACGCTATCTAAAACTTGCAATCTTGGGTGCATTTGTATTGATCATTGCAACCGCATCTATTTTCCCAAACTCACCTAAGCGGATACTATATTTGGGACTAAACACATAGGGACTGGCATAATAATTCAGTGAATTGCTTCCCATCGCGGTCCCCCCCAAAATATGATTGAAACCACGATGCGTTACAACGACTTCATCAGAATGCCGCAGACCTAAGTTATGCCCGATTTCATGTCGCATCACTTGTAAATCACATTTAATCGTACCTGTGGCCAGCATAAGTTCCGACTTGGGCTGATCGTGTTGGTATGCCAAACCACAATAATCATTTGCGACACCTTCATAATAGGTCATATCGGCCTTAAACTGTTCCCGATTGCGCTTCACCACCTCATCTGAGCGTGCCGCATTGAGTATTTCTTTTAGCGTTGCGCCGGGGACCTGATGAATAATATGTCCCGCTTGGCGCAGATAAAACTGCGCATTGGAGTTTTGCGCGGTCAGATTGGTGAGTTCTTGAGAAGCCAAGATGCGAATTTTTGCCGCACTTTCTCCCAACTGCTCAACCACTTCAGGACTACTGACAAAGAGTACATCGAGGGTATAACTGTCGATCTCCCAGCCCTTGTTGCTATAGACATAGCGTTGTGTTTCACCTTGACGCAGGGATTGTTTTAAACCATTTGCACTGCTGATCCAGAGTTCTTTTTCAGCTGTGGATTTCACAATCACCTTGTCATTGATTTGCGCTGCAACGGGGAGTTTAAATTGGGCTTGCCAATTACCCGAATTAATTTCAAGTTGAGTGGTGGGATATTCAGTATTGGGAAGTTGTTGCTGCTTGATCTTACTTATATCATCTGCTTTCAAGATCAAAGTCGGTGCCACTTGCATGACCCATTTACCCAGATCTTTGATATATACAAATTCATAGCGATCACCTTTTTTTAAACTTAATGTGGCGCCGCTGTTAATGTCGGTGTTTTCAATCTTGGCCGCCCAACCGGCAGTAGAAGAAACAATGACACGATCTCGATCTTTGGCACTCGCAGGCAAACTTAATTTAGGCACCCAATTACCATCACTAAAATTAATCTGAGTTACCGCAGCATCGACTTGTTTTAAGCGCTCGCCAATATCTTTGACATTCAGTTGCCGTGCTTGGATCG
Organism: Acinetobacter sp.; assembly: GCA_030152605.1. Lineage (GTDB taxonomy): Bacteria > Pseudomonadota > Gammaproteobacteria > Pseudomonadales > Moraxellaceae > Acinetobacter. The sequence continues at coordinate 7,790 of JASLJB010000242.1, forward strand.
ATTCAACCACCCATTTTTTCAGTTCAGCATAATAACGCAACCAATATTGATCGCCTTTTTTTAAGATATAACTACTATCAAAGAGTAGATGAGTACTGTCCAAAGTGCTGGCAAGATTGGCACTTGAACTGATTTTCAATAATGTCCCATCGGCAGAAGTTTCGGGTAATACAATCCGCCCCGTCCACGCCCGATTAGAAATCTGAATAAACTGAATCGTGTCAAGATCAAAACGGAAGGCATGCTCTACAGCCTGATGTTGCGGGCTGAGTATTTTAGCGGGCTGCAACTCCCATTTATTCAGCGTTGCATTAAATAAAAATGTCCAACGTTGCCCGTTCTTGATCTTGAGTTTATCGATTGGAATATTAATATTCTGGGTCTGAATGGTGGTGGCTAATTGCGCTTGTTGAATGATGGTGACTTTATCATTGGCCTTGGCTTGTGTCGGTAATAGGATCAGATTGGTCCAATTCCCATCCTGTAGCAAAAAAGTCACCGCATCATAGCCCGACGGAATGAGCCCTAAGTTGTCATTTTCATCTGGGGTGAGCTGAATCTCCTGGGCATAGCTCATGACACTCAGCATTATTGTACAGAACAGCATTGTTTTTCTAATCATTACCTATCCTTTTGCTTTTAGATTTACTTGCAAGCAGGATTGTAATGTTTAACTCAGCTAAACGATATTAAATATTATTCTCATTTAGATTGAGTGCTCAAATTTAAAACCAAAGCTTGATTTTTCATGACGAGATCGAGGTTTTATTATATCGATGTCACTGACTTACTGGCTTCTCCGCCTTGGCCAAACACGGCGAACTTTGACGACGATAATCCCCACCCCAAGTACGATAGCCCGCCACATCAATATGCAGACTATGTCCGGGATAAATCCCCAAGCCCATATTTAACGCCTTGCCGGACTTATGCCAGAAAGCACACAACTGCTGCTCAATCTGTTGATACGCTGCATCGCTATATGGCTTTTGCTGTGCATTTAAAACCTTAAAATCAACCGCGTGATTTTGCATATGCTTACTCAGCTTGGCCCCATGAATACATGTATTCATCTCATCACTACGAAAGGTGGAAATAATCCGATAATGCGCATAGATACCTTGGCTTTGAAAACGCTCCACCAACTTTAAACTCGGAATAATATTCGGCCATAGTGCTTTGGGTGGCACTGAAAAACGTAAAGGCTCACATTGTTTTGGCATGCGGTGCCCGTTATAACTGAGGCTAAATAAACTCAAAGGTTGTTTAACCCGCAGCGCCACATAACGCGGATAGTCATCGACCCCGTTCGCTTCTTGCTGACTGTGCCAAGTTTGAAACTGCTCCTGCACCGTCTTGGACACAAGCTGCTGTTGATCCACCACCGCAGCAGCCTGATCCTGGGGTTGAGGCTGACAGCCTGCCATACACAGCAGGCTGATCAACGCTAAACAATATCCATATTTCATCATCGGCGTTTTATCGTTTTCTTAATTGTAGTTCCAAGGTTTCAGCGCATTTTAAAAAATTCAGCCCCCTGCGCATGCAGTTGGCTGTTTAAATAGGCTTCTGATTTATTTAGGTATTGTTGTTGACTCATCTGGTGTTGGCTGTGCATAAGACTTCGGCTCCTTGCTGCGCGATGTCCGTAGTGTAGCCATCATCATAAACAAATTAAAATAATTAATACATATCAAACCAATAACTTATTTTTATCATTCCAATAGTCTTCCAGCGTCATAGGCGCAATCCCAGCGAAGCCTATGGTAAAGATGAGCGTCTAGCGTTGCTGCTCGATCTATATAGACAACAGCTTAAGAGGCGACTGCTTTCTGAAAAGTCTTGGCATGACTTTCTGGATGCATCACGGCATGACACTCCACGTCGCTGAAAGGACTTTTACCCCAACTCTGATAGGCATTGCGATTGAGATGTAGGATCTGATCGGGATACAAGGCCATGCCCATACGATAATGCTTGCCTTCGAGTTTCCAAAACTGACATAAGTGCTTGAGCATGCTGCTGGAAAATGGCTGACCGTCTCGCCCCGGTGGTGAAACTTTTAAATACACGCCTGCACTCAATAAATGTGTCGAATGATCTCGATGCCGCAAAGGTGGCGCCACACAACGATCGGGATCAAAACCGCGCACAGCAATGACTTGATAATGCGCAATCATGCCTTGGGCATGTAACTTCTCTAACAGTTGTAGACTCAGTGCTATCGGTTTCCAGTGTTGCTTTTCAGGCAGATCAAAACGCAATTGCTCACAGTATTGTGGCAATGCCGCAGCATATTGTGTCAGTACAAATAAACTCGGTGTATGTTTGAGGTGCTGCTGCATATAGCGTTGATAGGCGGCCAATTGTTTGGGATCTTGTTGTTGTAACCATTGTTTAAATGCCACGGCGTCTTGATCTGGGCTGCTGACTTTCGCCACGGACTTGATCTGCGCAAGTTCCAAATGCGTCTGACCCAATCTGTTGGATGCTGGATGAGTTAAATCCGTTGCATTGGATGATGGCGGCGCCTGCTGTGCTGATGAAACAGGAAGCTGTTGTAAAGTTGCAATCACACTGGGTTGTGGCTGTGGCACTTGAAGCTGTGCAGCCTGAACCGGTTGTGCCAGGCTGGGTTTGAGTAAGGTCATCTGAAATAGACTCAGCAAGAGCAGCTGCTGGGGATAAGGCATGCTATGAGTTTTAGTTTTCATGCGTATTCAGGCTGTGGAAGGAAACATTATTTTAAATTACACACCCAACCAAACCACTAAACAATTGTTATGCCATGTTACTGAGTGCATCAGCTATTGTGTTGCATGTTTTAGGGTCTGTCTAGCGCAGCACCAACTTACAAAAATATCTGCTTGCCAAATTTACTTCATGCGCAAAAATTCGTTTAATTATCCACTAAATCATGATGCTTTTTTTATTCGCGTCGATTGGGTCTATTCAGATCAGTGCCCTTCGCACACAGGAACGATGCATGAGTAAAGAACCACGTTTGCTCGAACCCGCCCCGAATTGGACGGCAGAGGAACGTCCGACCCTGCCCGGCTCACCGGCTGCAATCAACCATCCACAGCACAAACGGATTTTATATTTTGTGATTGGGGTGTTTATTGCGATTTCGGGCAGCTTGAGCAATGGCTTTATCACCGCCAACTTGCCCTTGATCCAAGGCGAATACGGCCTGACCCCGAGTGAAGCCGCATGGATTCCTGCGGTCTATGTGATGGCCAATGTCAGTTCCAACCTGATCCTGTTTAAGGCACGGCAACAGTATGGGCTGCGGCTGTTTTCCGAGATTGGTCTGGTGATCTTTATCGCTGTGCTGATCCTGCATCTGATGGTGCATACCTTTCACATGGCACTGTTTGTGCGCTTTGTCAGTGGACTGGTGGCCGCCCCACTCAGCTCTTTGGGCATGTACTACATCATGCAAGCCTTTCAAAAAGTGCACTTTGGTAAAGGCATCTATCTGGCACTCGGTTTTCAACAACTCGGGGTGCCCTTGGCTTGGGTGATTTCCCCGAGTTTGGTCGATGTCAATGATTGGTCGATCCTATATACCTTTGAACTGGGTCTGGCGCTGTGTTGTTTGGCGATGGTGGTGTCGCTGAAACTGCCGCGCAGTCTACGCATTGCCGTGTTTGAGAAACAAGACTTTTTGACCTTTGCTCTATTGGCGCCTGGCTTTGCCTGCCTGTGTATCGTACTGACCCAAGGCCCGATCCTGTGGTGGTTTGACAGTCCCAAGCTCGGCTATCTGCTGGTGGCAGGCTTTAGTTTGGTGGTTTTAGGACTCTGCTATGAGCATTTTCGGGTCAATCCGCTGATCTTGACCCGTTGGATTGGCACGGCATCGGTGCTGAACTTTATCTTTGCGGCATTGGCGATCCGCTTTCTGATGTCCGAACAAAGCTATGCCGCGGTCAACTTCCTTAAAACCATGGGCATGGGACCGGATCAGTTTGTGCCCTTATATGCAGTGATCTTGGTCGGGATTACCGCAGGCACCTTACTGAGTGCTGTGACCTATTCACGTGAACGGATTTTTCTGCATCTACTGTTTGCTGAGTTGTTGATCCTGATCGCCTGTGGCTTGGACTATCAACTGACCAGTGATGTACGCCCAGCCAATTTTTATCTGAGTCAGTTTTTGGTCGGTGTGGCAGGCGGTGCTTTTATTGGGCCATTGCTGTTAACCGGGATGATCAGTGCCTTACAAAAAGGTCCGACACATATCATCACCTTTATCGTGCTGTTTTCTGCGACGCAAAACTTTGGTGGCTTGATTGGCAATGCCTTTTTCTCCACCTACCAACAACATCGAACTCAAGTCTATAAAATGGAAATGATCGATCAAGTCGCACCGAACCAAGCCTTGGTCACACAACGCTTGCAGACTCATCAGGCTGCGACGCATAGCACACTGCAAGATCCTGCATTGGCACATAACCAAGCCATGCGCAGCTTAAATCAAAGCATTACTCGCGAAGCACAAGTCCGTGCTTATAATGATGTGATTGCTTTAAATGGAATATTTGCTTTATTTTTATTGTTCTGGGGCACAATGAATATTTTCTGGAGTCGTTATAAACTTCGCAAAACCCAAGCCAACAGCCCCTAATACTTTACAACTTGATCAAATACATATTGCCCAGAGATTAAAAGCATCATGTCAGAGCAGCAACCATCTCCCACGCCTCACAACACCGACAGCGTCTCTGATCGGGCCGCTGGCAATGCATCGAATAATACTCAAACAGCCGATACGGATACAGCTCCAAAAGTGTCATTGTCTGCACCGCCGTCAAGTAAGTTGATCAGCACCCCAAAGCGGGTCTTGTTGTTGATGGCGTTGGTGTTGTTATTGGGCATCACGATTATCTTGTGGGCGTGGCGGATTGGTCCTTTTCATACCGCACTGGAAAAAACCGATAATAGCTATATCAAGGGCAAAACCACCCTGCTGTCTTCACAGATTAATGGTTATGTGCAAACGGTTGAAGTCAAAGACTTTGATCAGGTCAAACAAGGTCAAGTCCTGATGCACATTGATGCAACACCCTATAATCAAAAAGTCAGCCAAGCCCAATCTGGACTCGAACAGGCCAAAAACAATTTGGCCAATCAGAGCCAGACCATCGCACAACGCCAAGCAGACATTGCTGCGGCACAGGCCAAAGTTGAACAGGCACAAGCAGCCGATCATCTAGCACTGGCACAACTACAACGCTATCAACAGTTAGGTGACAGTGGTGCTGCAGCGCGGGCGGAACAAGATAAAGCACGGGCCGATCGGCAAAATACCGTGGCACTGCTCAAGCAAGCACAAGCCAATCTCCAAGTCGCGCAACAGGCACACAAAACAGCACAAGTGGCAGCAACAGGACTTCAAGCCCAAGTCAGCAGTGCCCAAGCGCTACTTGATCAAGCTCAAACCACCAAAAACTATAGTACGATTATCGCCCCGATGGATGGTCAACTGGGCGAAGTCACTCCACGCATCGGGCAATATGTTGCGGCGGGGACGCAGTTGTTGTATCTGATCCCAAAACAGACTTGGGTCATCGCCAACTTCAAGGAAACTCAAATCGCCGACATACGCATCGGACAATCCGCATGGTTTAGCGTAGATGCGCTTAAGCATCAAAAGTTTAGTGGTCGTGTCGATCAGATTTCACCTGCTGCAGGCTCGGAGTTTAGTGTGCTTAAACCGGACAATGCCACCGGCAACTTTACCAAGGTGGTGCAACGCATCGCGGTGCGTATCAGCATTGATCCAGATCAGCCTGAACTAGATAAACTACGCCCCGGCATGTCCGTGGTGACGACGGTTGACACTCAATCCACCCCAAGATGACAATATCCATGCCATCTATGCCCTAAGCCGATGCAAGACCTCATCGCAGAGTTTAAAACGGCAATACATCGAGATACGCAGATCAAACCACCTTTTGAGTGTAACAACCATGAATACAATGCTGCAGCGCTTTGACGCCATTCGCCAACAGATCACGGATCAAACACTGCTGCTCGATACAGACCTGAGCGTCACAGTGAGGCGTCTGGATCAGATTCATCCGCAGATCTCAGGCAATAAGTTCTTTAAACTCAAATACAACTTGATCGAGGCACGTCGACTCGGCTATCGCCAGATCCTGACCTTTGGCGGCGCCTACTCCAACCATATCGCCGCCACGGCCTATGCGGCACAACTGTTTGGTTTTGAAAGCATCGGTATTATTCGTGGGGAAGAATTGGCAAACCATACGCTCAATCCAACCCTGAGCACGGCCACGCAACATGGCATGCAACTGCAATTTGTCAGTCGCGCGGTATATCGACAAAAGCATCTACCTGACTATTTGGCGCAGTTACAACAACAGTATCCGAATGCCTATATCCTGCCTGAGGGCGGTAGCAATCACTTGGCGGTGTTGGGCTGTCAAGAAATCCTCTGCCCCCAAGATCAACATGACTTTGATGTGATCTGCGCTGCCGTAGGCACAGGAGGCACCTTAGCCGGCATCATTACAGCGAGTATGCCGCAGCAACAGCTATTGGGTTTTTCAGCACTGAAGGGAGATTTTCTCACCCAAGCCGTGCAGCAGCATCTACATCGCCTTGATCCCCAAGACAATTGGCAGATCATCGATGACTACTGCTGTGGTGGCTATGCCAAAACTACGCCGGAGTTACTGAAATTTATCGATCAATTTGAACAACGCCACGCAATTCCTTTAGAGCCGATTTATACCGGGAAAATGCTGTATGGCGTGATGGATCTGATCTCAAAACAATACTTTAAAGCCGGCACGCGGATCTTGGTGATTCACTCGGGTGGGTTGCAGGGGAAGTTTGAGTAGATCGCTTAATTTTCTGTCTTCGATTGAAGTTAAATGGTCGAGCATCAGTTTGTTAGGTAAATTCGTAAGTTTCATTATTTTAGACAACGTGAGCCTCCACTCTAACCCCAACAATGGGGATTTATGGCTCAGTTTAAATTTCAGGTTATCATCCAACAGAGCCAATCATCTCAACAAATGTAGTAAACACGAACGAACTAATTTAATTCAATTTTATTAACTTTATTCTCTTGATCGGTATAAGTTAAAACTCCCTTATCATCAATAGAGTAATCTTCTCCGAGTTCTATAACACTATCATTCCTGGGTACTAATTTCCTTAAATAATGCAAGTCAATTTCATCAAAGTAGGATGAAATTAGAGCATATTTTAACTGCCCTTTAATTTCAATAAATCGTATAGCATCAACAGGAGTATTTAGTTTATCCAAAAATTTCAATAATTCAGGATATTTTTCTTCAATTTCTTGCTTTGAATAACTATGATCATCTAATTCCCTCAAGTTATCACATTCTTTTTTTGAATTATTTTTAAGACAATTCATAAAATAGGATGACGAATTAGGTATTTTTATAGTTTTTACTGGTTTTTTTAACGTGAGTACCTCATTCCCCGAAATCACATTATAAAATTCAGCCAATTTCACTTCTTTTATTTTATCTTTATAGGGAATATATACCGCACGGCTTTCATTTGTTGTAATTACAACCCATTTATTTTTACCAGCCGGTAAGAAATAGAAACTTTGATCTACTTCACCATCATTTTCAACACTTCCACTCACATCTAAAGAATAAGTATTAGGCATTATATTTTTGGGTTTTTTATAGTTGACAATATACAACCCCAATTCGCCACCCTTACACCTGTTATGGAAATTTATTTTTTTATTCTCAGTATTTATATATAACTGCTTCTCCATCATAACACTGAGTATCCTTAGTCACAGAACAATATATTTATTTTCAAGAGAGTTAAAATTAAAATAATCATTTTCAATTCTTTCAATCTCCTGACTTGCCATATTCTTAATACAACTTATGTCATTTCCTCTACAATTTTTCTGAATTTTCACTTCAATATAATTCTTTTCATAGTTAAGTTCTTTTCTTGCTTCAGAATTATGAGTTTCAAATATACTATTCAAACTAGAATAATATTGACTCATTAATTTATATTCTGATATTTCTTCCAATGAGCCTAACGTTTTTTCATTATTTTTTCAAATTTATTTACTTGAGCTTTCCCATCGCAACCAGACAAAATTGCTATCAATGCTAAAGAATAGATTCTCATAGTATCTCCTCATGAGTATCTTTATTAATATAAACCATCTCAGTGAACATTTTACACTCCAATTTCCTACGAACAACCGACCCATTAAAAACTTCAGCTCAGGACTTAGCAATATTCAAAATTTTCTTGGTACTCTAAATAAATATTAATAGTTTATAAACTTTCATAAGCTTAGATAGTAATGTAGCATTAAAACCAAGAGCAAGAAGTGTATAAAAACACATTTGTTTAGACTTTAAAATAAAAATCACAACAAAATCAAATAATTATAAATCCACCTAGTTGTGTCGTATAACAAAAACTTAGGTCAACCTTGTCTATAAAACTATATTTTACAACTTTTCTTTAATTTCTCGACTCCCTTCCCAGTAATGCATGATATAGTCTTTATCAATTAAAACATTTTTATTTATAAAAACAGTTTTTTGTTTCAACTCTCCAGTTGCATTTTTTATTGAAATTATTATTTGAGGACCACCCCCATCTTCAAAAAGTGAAACTATTATTTCTTTATCTTCAGATGTTTTTGGTAAAACCACACTATCCCCAAATGATGGAGAAATAAAATCATAATGATCTCCTAAATAATTTGAGGATATTAAGCTTACTTTTGAGCAAGCTTCTTTATCAGAATCAACATAACAACTATAATGATCTTTTGAGTTATATGGCAATAAGCTAACTTTAAAACCATATTCATCTTTTTTAGATTCAAGAAGCTCAAAACCTTTTTGATTATATTTAAAGCATGACTCCCCATTTTTGGTTACACCTAAGCTTTTACTATTCACCTCACTGTTTATACAAAAAACATCGCTATCCAGATTAAAAAACAGTTCATTTTTATTTTTTTTCCTGTAACCAAAAATCATTGTATCTACCACACCTGTACTCTTATCTATAATTGCTATACCTGCATATGTGTTATTTTCACCTCCTACCGATGTTAATATATAATTTCCATTAAAATTGGCTTCCTGTGTTTCAACAGTTTTTTTATAAAAACTTAAATACTTTCTTTCACAATAATCAAAATACTCATCATCATATGAACATTGATTAACTTTTATTGAAGAAGGTGACTTTATTTCTTTGGAACAACCATAACCACTTAATACACTTAAGCTTAAACACAAAATAATTTTTTTCATCATGAACTCCTAATCTGTAACTACGCCACCAAATTCTTTATACCAAGTTAAAATCTTCTCGATATTATGCTTTTGTTGATTATATCCTGCACCAGGAAAACTAGCCCATTCTTTATTTAAAGATGTTGTGTTAATAGCATAGCGGACTAAAATTTGAATGATAAAAATCTAAGCTTTGAAGATCTCACAGAACGCATGGTTAAGCTGTCTAAATATTTAGATGTTTTCATAGAAAATCGAATAATCTTGATTTAAAGAGATTTTCATACAACGTCCCCAAAAATAAAGAAAATGGTATAGCGGTAAAAAGAAGCATCATATCATTAAATTTAAAGTCGCTATGCATTATAAGACAGGACAAATACTCAGTGTTTGTGGTGATAAAGGTAGTGTCCATGATTTCAAGATATGCAAAAAAAGCCTTAAATATCTTAATGACTAAATTTTAGTTTCAATTCTTGTAACTTATCAAATGATAAGTTGTTATTAAAATAGGTTTTTAGCAACTGATCAACCTCAACATAATTATTGAGTTTATTAAGGTTAAGTAATACTTCAAAAACACTATACCACTCTTCTATTGGAGCATGAATTTCCCATTTACCGCCATAGAAATCATCTCTAATTAGACCTATTTCTATAGCATCAAATTCATCTTCAAGATCTCTTGAATCATAAAGAGAAAAGAAAAACACCTGTCCCCTTCGGTTATTAATGCATGAAACAATAGACTTTCTTAACTCTGGTTCACATCTCCTCACATCGATATAACTAGATACATAACGCCACTCAGATTGCTCACCTTCCAAGATATAAGATTTAACAATATATGTAGCCATCAAATGGGCTGCAGTATATTCATCATAATCTGAATAACAGCGATTAAATGGAAACTTTGGATGTTGATGAAAAAATCTCACAATTTTTTCTATATTACTCATATTTAGCCTTTTATTAATATTTCATCATTGATGACGTCAAAATTCACCCTTCTACAATGATAATCAGCGGTATAAAATCCTTAAAGATTTCCCCCATTAAAGTAAAATGAATACTTACCGAGTTACACGCCATTTTTTGTATTTATCTATTCATTCCATGCACATATGAGCTGAATTTGTCAGTCCCATTTCTTTCGCTCCAACTCATGATAAAATTTTTGAGAATCTGGATTAGTTGAACAACTTTCAATAACACCAGTCAAAATATCTATCGCTAAAAATGGGGGCCACAACTTCTCTTCAAGTAAACTTTTAACCCACTGGCTCTCATCTAGCTTATTGTTATTTTCAACAAAACAAATTTCAGCATACGCCAACCTCCATTTATTATAATCTTCATTTTCTTCAACACTTTTTAGATATTGCTTTACGCGAGTCTGAGCAATAATCAAAAAATCGACGCCTTTTTTCTCCTCATCATTGAAGTACTTTTTTGATAATTCTGGATACTGTTCTTTTAACCTATTCCAATTCCCAAATGCCAATGATTCTTCAACATCTGCTATGGGATCATCCAACTGATCCATTGTAAATTTAATAACCATATTAAGCCTCTACACAAATCTAAATAAAGCAAACTCAGTTGTAAGTCATCTCTAAAAAGTAAACATGTATTTACATCCAAATTCTGTTGATATTTGATCAGCTGCCATAACTTTAAAATCACGCCAGTGATATTTCATCTGCCGCCAAACCATTCAATTCGATTTAATTCTGGACTGTATGTCGGTAAAAAATACAAACTCGTTGAATATTCATCCTGCAACAACTGACGCCAATTCGACATCTTTCGACTTCGATGAATAGAGGCATTATCAACGATCAGTACCAAGGGAACACCGTATGCCTGTTTTATTTTTTCCCCCACACCTGTCAAATAGGCATAAAACCAATCACTTAATAAAGTTTCAACTCTACCAAATTACCACCTAAACCTTTGTAATTTAGAATAAAGTTTTTATCAATACTATAGTAATCTCCAAGTTTAACTACTTGAGCTTTCGGTCTAAATTGAAGTAAATAATAATTTACCTCTCCATCATCATCACCTCTTTCCAAATATCTTTCACCTATACCGTATAAAATACCTGTTTTTTTCTCTGGAATTAACGTTATGGTATTAACGCTTAGTTCGAGCTTCTTCTCAACGTTAAAAAAATTTAGGATATCCTTATCTTTATATTTCAAGTTTGACTCACTATATGTTGGATAATTTTTTCTTTGTTGGGCTAAGCACGTTTCTGTAGATTGCTTATCTAAACAATTAAAGTAGTCTTCAGAACTTTGTGGAACGACCATATATTTAAGTTTCATATCCGCATGAGCAACATAAGGTAGTGTAGATAAACTTAAAACAAATAACCTTATTATTAGAGACATATTTCACTCCTAGTGATTTATTTAAGAACTCTATATATACTTGCTAATGGAATTTCAGCAGCATTGTCTGGCAACATAAAACCACGTACTGACCTTTCACCATTCGTTAATACAACCCATCTATGTTCACCAGCAGGTAAAAATGTAAATTCTTGATTTATTTCGCCTCCAGGTTCCACACTAGCGCCCAAGGTAGTCATATATGATTCCGGTGAAATACTTTCAGGTATATCTAAATAAGAAATATAAAAAGTAATTTTTTCTGGCCCACAGTTATTTATAACAAATACTTTCCTTAATCCAGCATCAATATTAATAACAGCTTTATTTTCATAGCATTCATTATCTTTACTAACAGGGACCAATTCCCCTCTAAATAGAGACTTCACATCAAAGTAGTTATTCACTATTTCATGATTAAATTTTAGAGACATCATTTCAATGCAATGATGATCATTTTTTTTGCATTTTTTCTGTATTTGAGAAAAATATGATTTTTCTTTATTCTTAATTTCTACTAAAGACTCTTCAAAACCATTAGTTTTAAAAATATCGGTTAATATCTTTAAATATTGGCCCATTAACTTATAATTAGGATAGACATCGCTTTTAATAAGTTTTTTCCACTTTCCATTACTGTTGAATATTCTGTTAATCGAGCTTCACTTTCTAAACTTTCAATTTGACCGCTATCTTGAGCTTCCCCCAATCTACTTGAACTATCAATTTTATTTTCTCCTTGACATGCAGATAATAAAAACACAACCACTAGAATAAAAGATTTATTTTTAATCATGTAAAATAAACACCTTAAGCAATGTTAAAATCAAATTATTTCTTTACCTGTATCTCGATCGATATAAATATTTTCTGTAAACATCTTATATTCTAACTCACGACGAATAACCAACCCCCTAAAAACCTCACCTCCGGACTTAGTAATATCTAAAATTTGCTTCGCACCCCCCAAATAGTCTTTTGAATTTATCAAACTACATAGTTTTGGTGCAGTTTTTGATAATAATGGTATGTTAAAACTAAGAATAACAAGTGCATCAAATTCAGGCGAATTCAAACATGAGGTGCGACAGATTTAAAAGCACTATGATAATCAATTAATTGGGCAAACTTCTCTAACTCGTTCAAATATTACACTATCTGTTATTCGACTCACACAATTAAGTTTAATGTTGCTGAACATCACAATTTATCTAATTGAATTTTATTTTCTTTAAATAATGTTTAATTTTGTAGTATCAATAATCAATTCTAGATACTACCAGCTAAACGTAATGTAAGTTAATTATAAAAACCCACGTGATTATCACAGCTGAGCGCAAAATGATCTTCTCCTATTCAGTGATAAAGT
>JASLJB010000301.1 GCA_030152605.1 Acinetobacter sp.
GCAAGAGTGAACCACCTGATCCCTTCCCGAACTCAGAAGTGAAACCTCTTCGCGCTGATGGTAGTGTGGGGTTACCCATGTGAGAGTAAGTCATCGCCAGCTCATTATTCCTAAAAATCCCTCGACTTGCGTAGTCGGGGGATTTTTTTATGCGTGAAATTTAGGTTTGGTGTGGGGTTTGGGCGTAGAATTTGTGCTGGAATTTAAACAACATGCGCATGCAGGATTGTGATTTATGCCTCTGCTCAACTATAGTGAACTGAGATTGATTTATTATTATCCAATGTTTTGTGATTAAAGACGCGAATACATGAAGAAGAGCAATAAAAATGATGAATATTCCAGATTTTTGGGCTGAGGCTTCAGGCCTATTCCATCGTGGGACGAAACAAATCACTGTGCGGCGCTTAGGTTGGTCGAATGACAGCCAAAATGCTGCACTATTGATGGCCGAGGCACGTGTCAATGAGGCGATTGAGCAACTCAGTCGTGGTGAAAAGCCGGCATTAAGAGAGCGCAACAGTGCTTATAACGGTGCAACAGGCATGCCGATCCGTGAAGAAGTGCTGTCTCGACATGGGGAAGAGGTGATTACCCGCAATGGTTATGGTGCGCATTGCCTGAATAGCCCTCGTGCGTTGTTCGCAGATATTGATTTTGAACACATCTCTACGGGTCGAAAATCTGGGATTTTATTTTTAATTTTACTGATCTTGGGCAGTGGACTGGGATTTTTCTTGCTGCAAGCGTGGTGGTTACGCGCTGCTATCGTGATCATTTCTGTCTATTTAGCCTATAAGATCTCAGGCAAATATGATGATTATTTACGTTCAAAACAGCCAGATCCGGTAGACCTCGCCAAAGACAATCTGTATTTATTTTTAAAACAACATCCACAGTGGAGTGTGCGCCTTTATCGAACGCCGAATGGCCTGCGCTTACTGGCCACGCATCAAACCTTTCAACCGGATTGTCCTCAAGTACAAGCATTTTTTGCGCATATTGGTGCAGATCCGATCTATGTACAGATGTGCCTCAGACAAAACTGTTTTAGAGCGCGTTTAACGGCAAAGCCTTGGCGCATGGGCATCGACACACGCCTCAATCTACGTCGAGGCTGGCCAGTGACTGCTGAGCGTCAAGAGCAATATGATCAGTGGATTCGTGACTATGAACGATGCGCAGAGAAATTTGCAGCCTGTCACTATATCGAGTCTATGGGCGCAGGGCAGATTCACCCTGAGATCGCCCCGATCATTGATCTACACGACCGCGAGAGTAAGGCGCTGTACCACACGCGGGAAATAGGATGAGAGCTAGCTAAGTTCGGTGTCTATAATGCGCTCTTTAAATTCTTTTGATGTTGTTTGACTTGGCGGGCATAGCGTTTGCCTTGGCGTTTCATTTTCCAGCTGTTGTTATAACCCGTTGGGCCGACATTATAGTAGGCCAGTGCTTTTTTCCAACTGCCCGCCGATTGGTTATAACTGGCAAGAATATAGGTCCCGCAGCTAATATTGGTCCATTCATCATATAAATTGCCGGGGCATTTTTGTTGCCAATAGCGCGGCATGACTTGGGTTAAACCCACTGCACCCGCAGGGGAAACCACGTTACTGCGATAACTCGACTCTTGGCGAATCATCGCGGCTAACATCAGTGGCGCAACCCCTTGCTGATCCGCACTTTGAATAATCATCGGTGAGACACGATCTGCTGTGGTTTTAGGAACAGAATAAGCTTTCTGAATCCCATTGGAGAGTTTATGCGAGCGAGAGGCCAATGAGCCGCTATGTGGTCCCAACGAAGTACAGCCGAGCATGATCATACTTGTACTGATCAAGGCCAAATGTGGAATATATTTTTTAAATTGAATTCGGGTAGAAGCCGTGCGAGTGAAAACGGAAGCAGTCATAAATAAAGTAATACGCCAAAAGTGCATCAAAAATGAATTAAACTCATGGTAGTGACCGAAATAAACCCCGTCAATAGACTTTGTTTTGGCTTTCGGTGACTCGGTTTAATTCCTCTCCTCAACCCGCCGAGCATTTTAAATCCGCGAGCACTGAATGACCGCGTATTATTCAAATAACTTCATCACGTCGTCTTCGGAGAGTTTTACTTCATTTTCTTGATCGACAGATAATATCGACTGCGCCAATTGGGCTTTGGCTTTCTGCATCAAAATAATCTTTTCTTCGATACTTTGATTGGTCACCAGTTTATATACAAATACCGGTTTGTCTTGGCCGATGCGCCATGCACGATCCGAAGCTTGATCCTCAGCTGCAGGATTCCACCATGGATCATAATGAATCACCGTATCTGCTGCAGTCAGATTTAAACCAACACCGCCGGCTTTTAAACTAATCAGAAACACGGGAATATCACCAGACTGGAATGCAGTAATTACCTGATCACGTTTTTTGGTTTGGCCGGTGAGTTTAACCAACGGAATATTCTGCGCTTGCAAGCCAGCTTCGATCAGCTGCAACATGCTGGTGAATTGGGAGAAGATCAGAATACGACGTCCTTCTTCGACCATTTCAGTCACCATCTCCATCAGATAATCCAGTTTGGCGGAACTGGCCTGCTGTGATTTAAATGTATCCAGTTTAAGTAAACTTGGATGGCAGCAGACTTGGCGTAACTTGAGCAGTGCATCTAAGATTTGAATCTGGCTGCGCTTAAAGCCTTTTTCTGCAATGATCTGACGGATATTATCCTGCATGCTGGCGCGCACCGCTTCATACAGTTTGGCCTGCTGATCATTCATCTCAATATTGACTTCGATCGTGGTTTTGGCCGGTAACTCTTTGGCCACATCGGTTTTCAAGCGGCGCATTAAGAAGGGCTGAATTCTTGCCACCAGTTTATTTTTTTTCTGTTGATCACCTTGTTTTTCGATCGGGTGACGATAGGTTTTATTGAACACTTCTTGGGTATATAAAAAACCGGGCATCAGAAAGTAAAACAATGACCACAATTCACCCAAATGATTTTCCATCGGCGTACCGGTTAAGCACAGGCGATGTTTTGCTGTGAGTTGTCGCGCCACCTGCGCGGCTTTGGCGCGTGGGTTTTTGATATTTTGTGCTTCATCTAAGATCAGTACATGATATTGATATTTTTGTAGATGTTCTTGATCTCGGGTCAGCAAAGGATAGGTGGTGAGCACGATATCGTAGTCAGGGATTTGCTCAAATAAAGCATGCCGCTGGGTACCGTGTAATAACAACACTTTTAAATCAGGGGTAAATTTTGCGGCTTCTTTAAACCAGTTTTGCATTAACGAGGTCGGCGCAATAATCAATGCCGGATGACCCTTTAAATGCCCGGCCTGTTGCTCTAATAAAAGATGTGCCAAGGTTTGTGCGGTTTTACCGAGGCCCATATCATCGGCCAAGATTCCGGCATGATCTGTGGCGGCGAGAAACTGCAACCACGCCAAACCTTGTTGTTGATAGCCGCGTAACTCGCCTTGAAAGCCTGCTGGGGTCGGAAGATACTGTTGGTAGCCTTGTTTTAATTGCGCGGCAAAATCTTTTAAACGTTGCTGACTCTGCCACTCTAAGCCGAGTTGATGCTGTAACTCTAACAATTGGCTGGCATCGTAACGATCGACTTGGCGTGATTCGGGCTGTTGTAATATATCTTTTAAGTAAAGCAGAATCGGTTTGATTTCTTGTGCTGAGATACTGAGTTGTGGTCGATCAGGATGCACGGAGATATTTAAAAAGCGTTGCTCATCCAGTTGCTCCATATAATCGGTATTGAGAAGTTGTGGGGACTGTTGAATCAGATTAGCCAATAGGTCGATCAGATTATAACTGTTGCCTGCAGGGTCCTGTACGGTCACGCCGACATCAAACCAATCCTGACGCTGTGCAGAAGGTTCAAGTGAAAACTCGATATTATGTGCCAACTCCAGATTAAACATACTCTGTGCGGTATGTTCAACCTGCCAACCGAGCAATTCAAACTGATTAACCGGGAGTAACTGTGCGATCCAATCTTGTGGATCTGCACAGACCACATCATCTGAGATATCCAGCTCAAATTTGGATTGTTTAATTCCGAGTTGATTGGCTTGTTGCAGTGAAGGAATTAAATCTTTGAGTTGTTGAAGATACTGCTGTTCGATCTGTAGATCACGCATTTGCTTCACGGCTTGATCTTGTAAGCTGCCCATAAAACTATCAACACTGCTGCCTGCTTTTATTCTGCCGGCCTGATATTCAAACTCGATTTCAGCAAAGGCATATTGGTCATGCGCTAAACGTTGTTCTAATTTAGAAAAGGCACCAAAGCGGATAATCGCCACAGGCCGACCTTCAACCACGCTTAGCTCTTGTAAATACTGCGGCTGTGGAATCGGCAGGCTGAGCGGTTGGCTATGCAAGAGCTGATCAAACTGACTGAGTAAAGCAACCGGCAGCGCAGGCATACTGAGCAAGTGTTGTAGCAGCGCTGCGGAATAATCACTTGTCAGTGGCCCGATCAGGTTTTGTGCGGTATCGATATAACACAGTGGCTGTGAGGGGAATATACAAAAATCACTGGCGTTATTATTGAGGATAATACGGCGTTGCTGTTGATCGACAATATACAGTTCTAATTTTTCAGTTTCAGACTGGATGCCATTTTTCCATTCAAATTCGAGATGCTGTGGGATATCAGTCCAGCTGAGTGCTGTATTTTGATAATGCTGCCAATGCACCAGCCCTGTTTCAATAAAGCTTTTGAATATATTCAGAGGAATATTGACCAAATCTAAGTGCGGTATATAAAAATGATCGACCTGATTCAGCTTGGCATAAAAATATATTTGCGAAAATAAAGTACGTTCGGACTCAGACAGTTTCAGGCGTTGATTTAAAATATTGTCATAACTGGTATAGATCGCGGTATCGCGGATTTCGCCGGCTTTATTACGGCGTACTTTATGTACTGCGGTTTCAATATCTAGCTTATTATTTTTCTGATTGAGAATATAGATCAATTGTTTGTGTGGATTGACTGCGCGTGTTGAGGCCTGACTCAAATGCTGTTTGAACTGATTCAGCCATTGTTCTGCTTCACGAAAGTTTGGCTGTTGGTTGTGCAGTTGTGGCCGAAGCGCAGCACCTTGCGTCGCTTGAAGCTGAGCAGGATCTAAATATTCCGCGTAAAAGAATCGAGCCAGTGCAGCTGCATGTTTACAGTTAAAACCCACCGGACAACTACAGTCGGTCTCTGTTAAACGGTTCAAGGTGGAGTGATATTCGATGGTGGTATCGTAATAATCCGTGCCTTCAATTTGCGCATAAGCCACGGTGGTCGGGCCTTCAGTCATGATGTCTAAGGTTTCAAGGTCAATATGTTGAACATAGCTGGCACTACGTTGGATCGTAATACTGCTAAATCGTGATAGAAACTTATTGAGACTGGACATAGATCGGCGAAAATCAAAAATAAATAGCCGTGATTATAAGATAGATTTGAGCAAGATAAACCGAAGTACACATTTATAAGGTATTTAAACTGTGGCTTGCTTGATCTAAAGCCAGAAAAGAAAACAGCCCCATCATCCTGATGGGGCTGTTTCGTATCGTGTTGAAGGTATAACTCCTGTCGTACCTCAGCGTCCTGCTGTTGGGTAAATCTTATTGTTTTTCTATTTGGAGGCTTCCTGCTTCCTGTTAAAGCCATAGTAGGCCGAATCACGTCTGCGGTATATTCGCCATTTTCTGCAGACCGTGTAAGCCAAAACCGACAAAGTGAAAATAATGCAAAAACCAGATTCAAATTTGAATATTTCCCAGCGCGCTGATGAATATTTAGCAGTTTTTTAAACTTGGTCAATAATAGATTTAAGTTTGCTCATAATCGGTTAAAATTCATGTTTTTTGTGATGTTGGCGAATATTGGAGCATAAATGCAGAATAATCATAAAACCTGGCAACAGACATTACAAACGCTGGTGTTTTTACTGCTCTTCATCATTTTATCGGGCTGGTTGCTGCAAATTGGTCAAACATTATTATTGCCAGTCTTTATTGCGGCGATTTCAATCTATATCTTGGTGACCTTAACCGACTGGCTTGGACGTTTGCCCTTACTCAATCGTAGCCCGCAATGGTTAAGACACATTTTGGTATTGATCGGTTTTATCGCGACCTTATTTGGATTGAGTCATATTGTGCTGAGTACGGGCGAACAAATCGTCAGTTCGGCGCCGGCCTATCAAGCCAACCTTGAAAAGATCATTGTACAGCTCAGTGTCAATATGGGCTTTAGCCAAGACCCAGATTGGCAGCAAATTCGAGAAATGACGCTCGATAAAATCGATATGCAATATTTGTTTAGCACCATCATTTCAGCGCTCAGTTCGCTGACTGGGATGATCGTGTTGATCGTGGTGTATGCTTTATTTTTATTGACTGAACGCAGTCGCTTTGCGATCAAGTTTGCCATGGCATTTCCGGGGCCTGGTGCTGAACGCACCAAAGCCTTGGTCTTGGATATTAACCGCAAGATCGGGGATTATCTGGCGATCAAGACCCTGATTAATATTATCCTCGGTGTGATCTCATTGGTGATTATGTGGTTATGTGGGGTTGAGCATGCTTTATTCTGGGCTTTGATTATTGGGATCTTGAACTATATTCCCTATATTGGCTCGCTATTGGGGGTGGTATTCCCAGTATTACTAACCTTGGTGCAGTTTGGCTCGATTCAAATGACCCTATTGGTTGCGGGTTTACTCACTGTGGCGCAAATGTATGTCGGCAATGTGCTTGAACCGAAAATGATCGGTAAGCAAATTAATCTTTCTCCTTTCGTGGTGTTAATTTCACTGTCCTTATGGTCATCGATTTGGGGCGTCGCAGGTGCAATCCTCGCCATACCACTGACTTCGATTTTGGTGATTATCCTCAGTGCGTTTCAATCGACACGCTCCTTGGCGATTTTATTGGTCGATGATCCGAGTAGTTATGAGGATGAACAAGCGGTCGATCTAAAGATTCGAGAAAAACTCGAAAACTAAAACACTGCGGTTTGAGTATCAGAAACCCACGAGTTAAAAAAGTCCCAGTATGGGACTTTTTTATTGCGATAAGTGCGGATTAAAAATGCGCATTTAAGCCGATATAAGGGCCCTTAAATTGGTAACTAATACTGGCATCATTTTTCTTATTAAAGTCGAGATCGGTATAGCGATAACCGACTTTGGCACCGAGATCGAGCATTAGGTTTTGCACAAAATTATATTGAACTTCAGCTTGTACATCAGTCAGTTTCACATCTTGGATATTGCTATAGACCGCTTCACCTTTTGCACTTAATCCGGTAAATGGAAGTTTGGCGCCAACCGCTGCATAGATGATGGCTTGATTGCCGGAGATATCATATTTGGCAGATTGGGTTGGACGTTTAATCACGGTATTGCCATCTAAGTTGGCCAGTCCAAGACCAATATCGGCACTGACCACATTATCTAAAATTTCATAATATAAAATATAGTCGGTATGACGTAACTCGGTCGTGCTGCTGGCAGTTGCATCAGCCGTATCTTTGCCATCTGCTTTTAAATTAACAGTTTTAATTTTTGCATTGGGGAGAAATGGCACCGGATGTTCAAAGGCGAGTGAGAGTTGTGCTGCACCATCACGATCAAAGTCTTGCTGATCACGCGTGGGCTGTGTGGTATCGACTTTACCGTCATAAAACCAATAGCTAACATCTGCATTGAGTCCAATAAAGTCAGCTTGGGCCCACGAACTGAGTGATGCTGCTAATGTGAATAGTGATACTTTTAAAACCTGCATATATTCCTCTAATTCATATAATAATGGCGTGTAATTTAATTGCTGCCAATCGGGGTCTATTCAATCGCGACTGAAAAACTGGGTGATCATATCGAGGATGGATTCAAGTTTCATTAGTCATTTTGGCTCAATAACAAATATTGAGTAAGATGTTTGGGGAAGATCAATTCATAAATTTTTAAAATTCAACTGATTAAAACAGTTGTTAAGATATGAAAGGTTTTCAATCATGATCAACAACATCAAATCAAGAGAAAAAAATGAACTTCAGAATAATCATAAAACAGCTCTGTGCCAGCGTCTTCATCCTCAGTAGCGTCAGTGCTTGGGCCTTTCAAGCCAATCAATTGGTCAGCGATGCACGCGATCAAATTGGCAAGACGCTACTCTATGATCCGGGCTACAGTGCACTGAAATATCCGATGGGGGATGTGCCAATGATCAAAGGTGTATGTACCGATGTGGTGATTCGGGCGTTGCGGGTGCAAGGCATTGATCTACAACAGCGCATTCACGAAGACATGCAGAAAAATTTTGCAGCCTATCCACAAAAATGGGGACTGAAACGCCCAGATAAAAATATCGATCATCGCCGTGTACCGAATATCATGACCTATTTCACGCGACAAGGTTATCAAGTTAAGGCCGTTCGTGCAGTCGGCATAGCGCCAATCAATCCATATCAAGCAGGGGATATCGTGGCGTGGGATTTGGGCAAAGGACTGACCCACATTGGGGTTATCTCCAATAAACTTGCACCACGTTCAACCACGCCTTTGGTGATTCATAATATTGGTTATGGCACGCAGGAAAATAATATTCTCTACCAATATAAAATCATCGGACATTATCGGGTGCCTGCTGCGATACGCTAAATTTAGTCGTTTAGTGGGTAGAGCGCATGGTTTAAAATTTAGACACGACATCGATGGGCTTGGATAAAAAAAATACAAGATCAGATATTATTTTTATTTTTTTAGTGATTTTATGCACTGAGATAGCAGTAAAGCGAACAGAAAACAGGTATTGTTGCGTCATTAAACAGTATTTTTAGTTCTGAGTTTTTTACATAAATCTGAGTACTGAATTACTGGTTTGTAATTAGAACAGTGTGCCCAAAAGGCGCGGGTCTTATTCAAACAACAAAATTACTTGGTACTTTTTTTGCTCGCGTTCTCACAATGACAATAAGCAGCATCAAAAGATGCCTGAAGACAGGGTGTTTTATGACTGATAAACGTGAAAACTGGTCTGCGCGATCAGGCTTTATTATTGCAGCAATTGGTTCTGCTGTAGGCTTGGGTAATATTTGGCGCTTTCCCTATGTCGCCTATGAAAATGGAGGAGGCGCGTTCCTCATCCCTTATCTTATTGCACTATTAACAGCAGGTTTACCTTTACTCTTTTTAGATTACGCTGTGGGGCATCGCAGTAATGGTGCGCCACCAAAGGCGTATCAACAATTAAGCAAACCTGCGCAAACCCTCGGTTGGTGGCAGGTCTGTGTATGTATCATCATTGGTTTATATTATGCCGGTGTACTGACTTGGGCCGGAAGTTATGTTTACTTCTCTATGGGCCAGATGTGGGGTTCAGATCCTGAAGGCTTTTTCTTTAATACCTTCTTAAATACTTCTGCTGAAACTGGCTTTGATCTGACCTTTGTCAGTCATTTATTTTGGCCATTGGTGGGTGTATGGATTGCCGTGTTGGCGATTTTATACGGTGGTGTGAAAAAGGGCGTTGAACTGTCCAATAAAATCTTCATGCCATTATTGATCATTCTATTTACTATTTTAGTGATTCAAGCAGTACGTTTACCGGGTGCGGCAGAGGGTTTAAATGCCTTCTTTACCCCAAACTGGGCAGCGATGATGGACTATAAAGTATGGCTTGCAGCTTATGGTCATATCTTCTTTAGTTTGTCCGTGGGCTTCGGGATTATGGTGACCTATGCATCCTATTTAAAACCGAAAACCAA
>JASLJB010000099.1 GCA_030152605.1 Acinetobacter sp.
CGGGTGAATATTTATGATTACGACCTCTGTTGCCGAGGCTGCTGAATTTTTAGCACAGGGTCAGGTACTGGCCTATCCAACAGAAGCAGTATGGGGATTAGGTTGTGACCCGTTTAATCAACAGGCTTTTTTAGAAATACTTCGACTCAAACAACGTCCAATCGAAAAAGGCGTGATCCTACTCGCTGGCCAAGTCAGCCAAGTCGAGCATCTATTACAACGTTTAGATCCCCAAATGCGTGAACGCGTGATTGATAGTTGGACACAACGCAGTCCAAGTGAGCGTGCGATCACGTGGTTATTGAATGCAGATGACAACATTCCGCACTGGATTCGTGGCCAACATCCCAAAGTCGCCGTGCGCGTAAGCAACCATCCTTTATGTACTGCTTTATGTAATGCATTTAATGGTTTTATCGTGTCGACCAGTGCCAATCCAGCCGGACAAACACCTGCCAGATCCTTACAGGATGCCAATCAATATTTCGGTAGCGAGCTGAAATATCTCAATGGTGATTTAGGGCATAGCCAGCAACCGAGCAAAATCATCGATGCAGAGACAGGGAATGTGATCCGCGACTAAGCAAACCGCTCAACCATCGCCATAGTCATCGCCATGCAATGCCTTGCTGCTGCACCGCATCAGGCATCGTTATGTTCTCGACCTCATTCTTGATGCATGCTGGCCAACTGTTTAACTTTATGTTGAGACAGCCCAAAAGCTAATTTTTGCAAGGCTCTGCCTTTCTCTACCAAAAAATCATCCACTTTGCTTGAGTGCCTTGCTGCGGTGTAGACAATGCTATTTCTTGCAATTAGATAGTAGGCAAACCAAGCCACGCTACGCGAGGGAAGCCCTAGTTTTTGCATGCGTTTACGACCGATAAAAAATTGAGTGATATCTAGGTGTTCGCGATAGGCAATTTTTTGTTGCCAATGGCGTAAGTATTGATATTGGCGTTGAAAAGGTTCTTGCGAGAGGCTGGTGGCGAGATCAATACTGGATTGATCTGCTTTGGGATGTGCAAACTGCATCCAGTAGAGAAGTCGCCAGCCTTGCTTCTCCTGGTCGACCAACCACTGCTCATCGATGCCCATCAGCCATCCCACATATTTCCAAAAGTGTAGAAAGCTATCAATTTCTTGTCGATTGGGAAATATCGCCAGACCACGTATACCGATTAATAACATGCCACTAAACGCGATATTGGTGAGTGCCAAATCAAATTGGTTAATGGGGCATCCCCATTGCGTGGCATCCCAGTCCTTAGATTGACTTAAGTGGTGCCGAACCAAGGCATGAATAAAGCGCACATACACAGTTGAAGTAAAGCCCGCATTGAGTCTTGAAAAAGCATTTTCTTCGCTAATATCCATCCACCACTTGGTGGTTTCAGCCATGCGTTTGCCTGCCTGTTTTTTTAATGCGCCGGTCAAGATCAGTGGATAGTTAAATCCAGGATATAAGTAGCCCGTCATTAAGGATAGGTCGCGCAAGACAAATCCACTGTTGATGCCGAGGCGATGGATAAATTTGATCGCCTGCTGCATTTTCTCCTGATCCAGCCAAGCTGGTGGGGTTTCGACCATCGCAAAGAAGCGATTCAGTTCGGGAATCACATGGGGGAGTTGATCAAGACCTTGAAAAAGCGCAGTTTCAAAATAGGCTCGGTGTTGCTTTGGATCTTGCATGACCCAGTCGATGATTGGGTCCATGGCCGGATCACCTTGATTTAGCGCGTGCTGGATTGAATCGTATTGGGTCTGGCTGGGTTGTAGTTTTTCTTTACTTAATAATTGAAAAGCACGTGTGAGCCAGTTTGATTTGCGCATTTTATGAAAAGAAGTCAGTCGTCGTGGTATTTGAGCGTGTGACATTGCAATACAACTCTGTTTACTATTTAATCACCACTCTAATATGAATGTTTGTTCGCATTCAATTCGTATCCTGCACAGGGACTGATGATGAGAAAAAGACCGACCCAACAACGTGCCATTTTAATCGTCGAAGATATCTTACAAGCCACGCAGATCTGTATCGCGCAGCAGGGCTTAGAGCACATCACCACACCTAAAATTTCTGAAAAATCAGGTGTCAGTGTCGGTTCCATCTATCAATACTTTGAAAATAAAGATCAGATCATTCACGAATTACTCAAAAGAAAGTGTGAAAGCTTAGGTTTGGCTTTAAAACAGATCGCGACCACAGAGCAGCAGCTCACACTTGAGCAACTGATTCCTTTTAGTATTCAATTTGGTTTTGATGCGATGCGATCGGATCAGGGTTTTTTTAGTGAAATACTCAAACATTGGCATAGTTATGCGGATTCTGAGGCGGCGCAAATCTTAGAACGGCATTTTTTCGAGGTTGGGCTTTTAGTGTTTAATCGTTTTTTTAGGCATTGGGACTTTCAAGCGCTACAACATAAGTCTTTTATTATTATCAACAGCACCTTATTTACCATGATGCGCTATGTGAGTCATCGTGGTTTTTTGATCTCAGAGCAGCAACTTAAGGCTGAACTAACAGAAATGATTTTGGCGTATTTAAAATCGAGTAATGATGCATCAATTTCACCTAATTTAAGTTAGTTAATAAAAACAGTAACTTATGAAAAGTGGTGTTCATTAATAAAACACCCGAACGATTATTTTAATAAAACTTGAAAATAGGGGTTGCGCCTGAAAATATTTCGCCTATAATGCACATCCATCGGCGGTGATGTTGATAAAAACTTGTTGAGAAACAAGCACTTGATGAAATGCGGTTCGCAG
>JASLJB010000111.1 GCA_030152605.1 Acinetobacter sp.
CGTTCATTTAAGACTTCGACTTGGTCTTTAATGTCCTCAAAGAAACATTGGCTCAGGGCAAAGCAGATATCAGCACGGGAACTGGCGATTTGAATAAATAAGTCGGCAGGTCGTGCCGGCATGTGTACTCGACCATCAATGGCTTGTAGTTGTTTCAAACCTTGTGGACTGTGTGGATAGAGTTGTGGCCACAAATGTGGACCAAAGGCGATCGCAGTTTTAATTTGGGCATCAGGATGTTGGGTGATCAGGCGATCACGCGTGCTGATGAAGTAGGAGAGTTTTTCTTTTAGGCCATCAAGAGATAAATTCTTTAAATTGATTACGATAAAACGCCCATGATTAGACGGTAAGGGCAAAATTAAAGATTGAGCGGTCATGTTGGTGTAGCTCCTCATTTAGGGAAATCGATGGCGAAGTTCAGTATTACACTGCCGAATCATTAAGTTTTTATAAGCTAAATATAAAAATAGAGGTCAATACATGGCCTTAACAGGATTTGCACAGCCTGTAGATTGTACGAAAATGTGTTGCTAATGCAAATACAACTTGGGTTTTGAGTGGAATTGCGCAGCAGTTCAGGTACTGAGGATTGCGGAATATTCAGCGCGACTGATGTCGGCCACCGGTGATCCATGCGCGCGGCGCGCATGGTCGGCAGTTATGTGATTATCATCGTGGGGAGTGGGGGAGTGGGGCTAAGCTCGACGCCTTTTGACTTTTTGGATGCAGAAGATCACGGCAAACATGCTCGCCATACATAGGACGATGCTGAGACCGGTCGAGATATTGACCGCGGCACTGGACCAGAGCCCAATCGTGATGCCAAGTTGTGCCACGACGAAGGTGATCAGGACCATTTGTTTCGGCGAGTGCGCCAACAAACGTGCGGTTAAGGCCGGAATCACCAGCAAAGCACCCATTAACAATGAGCCGACGGCGCGCAGTGCCAACACAGTAAACAGTGCCAACAACAACATAAAGATCAGGCGCTGCCAAGCGGCATTCACGCCTTCACTCATGGCGATATCGGGATCGATTGCGACTTGGATCTGTGCCTTCCACGATTTGTAGAGCACGCCAAGTGCCACGGCGATCACCCCGGCAAAGATCGGTAGATCGGCCCATTCAATACTGAGTAGATCACCAAATAAATAGCTGAGTAGCTCGGGTCTGAGGCTCGGAATATATTGAATAAACAGCAAGCCGGCACAGAGCAGGGTCGAGGAGCACAAGGCCAGCAGCGCATCATTCGGCAAGCGTTGGTCATGCAGGAACCACAGGATCGCCACCAACAGGATCGCTAAAAATCCAACCCCGACCCACATCGGCAGACTCATTGCTGCCGCGAGTGCCACACCGAGTAAGGTGCCATGTGCCATGGTGTCGGCAAAAAAAGACATTCGACGCCACAACATCAAACAGCCCAGTGGTGCGGTCAAAAACACCAATAAGCTGCCCATCAGCCATGCAGGAAGTAAGAGGGTTAACCAATCCATCATGCTTTAGGCTTCCGGTTCAGGATGTATATGGGGACGAGGATCATGTTGGCAGGGTTCAGGACTGTCGCCGTGCACACAATGATCGTGATGGTGTTGATAAAAAGCGCGTTGATTGCCAAACAAAGCAACATAGGCCGGGTCTTGCTGCACATGGTCGGGCAGACCGCTACAGCAAATATGTTTGTTGAGGCAGACCACACGTTGTGTGCCTTGCATTACCCATTGTAGATCGTGCGATACGATCAAGATGGCACAGCCATAGCGTTCAGGCAGACTGCGCACATAGGCATACAGTTCAGCTTCGGACTGAATGTCCAAACCTTGCATCGGTTCATCAAGCACCAAGATATCCGGCTGGCGTAACAGTGCGCGTGCCAGTAGCACCCGCTGCCGTTCACCCCCAGACAGCTGTTGCACCGTGGCCTGTTTGAGTTTGGCGATCCCGGTATCGCGAATGATTTCATCACGTCTGCCGGCATTACATTTTTCTAAGTCGAGCAGATCCTGCACACGGAGCGGTAAGCTATGCGAAGGATTAAACTTTTGTGGCACATAGGCCAGCTTGAGTTTTTTATGACGAATAATCTTACCTGAACTCGGTGTGCTAATACCGAGCAAGACTTTGATCAGGGTTGATTTACCTGCGCCGTTAGGGCCGATTAAGGTCACGATTTCTTGGTCGTGCAGACTGAAATCGATATTTTTTAAAATATCGCGTTCATTGATGCGGACATTGACCTGTTGCAGTTCAATCAGTGGAGAGCTTAGTTGTTCGGCGTGCACTGCTGACAAATTCCAGAAATTTCAATAATACTGTGATGGGCATTGAAAAAGTCAGAGGCCGCGAGCTGATCCAATTGTTGGATCAAGCCTGGCGCTGAGGCTTCTTTGACGATATGACATTGGGTGCAAATCAGAAATGCAGCGTGGTGTTCAGCACGTGGATGACAACACGGGATATATGCATTGATCGAAGTCAAACGATGGATCAAACCTTTTTCTAATAAGAAATCAAGGGTTCGATACACGGTTGGCGGCGCAGCAGGGCGGTCAGAGGCACTTTTAAGTTTGGCCAATAGATCGTACGCACCCACGGGGCCGGCTGCATTGAGGATCAGTTCAAGCACTTCTTTGCGTAAGGGGGTGAGTCGAGCGCCTGTTTCTGCACACATGTGTTCAGCTTCTGCGAGGCGTGCAGCAACATTGGGGTGATCATGCACGCCATGCAAAGTATCCTGATGCTCATGTGAACATGTGTTCATAACTGACCTCGTAACACTTTTATACAAAAAATGGATTTCAAATCTTAACATGAAGCTTGGGATCTGTTGACAAATGATTCATCAATTGCCAAGCGTCGTGGTTTGACTTTGATCCTGTAAAAATAGCGCACAAATTTTTCAATCTACGTAGTGGTTTTCCTACTTTTGTTATATTATAACAACAAATCAGTTTTGGTGTTTTTATTTAATGTCACGCTTTGCAGTGTTGCTACTCAGTGTATTTTGGTGGATGCCGGCTTGGGCGCAAGGTCCAATGTTGGTGTCTACGCATCCGCTTTATTTGATTGCGAAAAAGATTACTCAGGATGTCGAACAACCTGTTTTACTTTTGAAGAATCAAACCGGGCACGATGTACAGCTGACCCCAGAAAATCGTAAGTCGATTCAGGCGGCTGAGTTGGTGCTGTGGGTCGGTAAAGAGCATGAAGCGCCACTCGAAAAACTACTCGGCCAGCAAAGCAAAGCAATCTCCATACTCAATTCAGGCATTATCCAAGCTTTACCGCTTCGAAATACCCGTGGTGCGGCCTTAAAAGATACCGTAGACACCCATGTCTGGCTCGATCCGAACAATGCGGTTCGGATTGGTTTCTTTATTGCTGCGTTACGTTCGCAGCAACGGCCTGAACATAAACAAGCCTATTGGAACAATGCGCGGCAGTTTGCCAAAGATATGTTGCAAGCCTCGCAACAATATACAGCCACTGGCCCAGCAAAACCGTATTGGGCATTTCACGATGCTTATCAGTACTTAGAACGTTCCATGAACCTCAAGTTTGCCGGCGCACTCACCGATGATCCGCATGTCGCAGTGACCCTCAGTCAAATCAAATATCTCAATGATTCACGTCCTTACGCCAAAATGTGCCTGCTTGCGGAGTCGAATGCCAGTCGCAGTCAGTACCAAAAACTCGGCAATATCAACTTTCAATTGGTCGATGAAAACCTCTCCGGCCAGCAAGATTTTGTGACCGCTTGGCAACGTTTAAGCAAAGGTGTGCAGTCTTGTGTCAATCAGGCGCAAAAATAAACATCAAATTTAGGCGCGTGTTGATTTGTTGAACGAAACACAGCGCTTGAAAAAAACTCGACTAAGGTCGGGAAATGATTGCATGTTTAGGGGGGTAACTCTATAATGCCTCCGATTAAAAACGATCATCAGCTAGACTTGTCAAGCATTTATGCTGTGAGTGGATAAAAAATGAG